>NZ_KV826438.1:0-152127 GCF_001835915.1 Streptococcus sp. HMSC034E12 | reverse complement strand
GGACTACGAACTAAAAATTTTCAATTTTTAGTTCTGTCCCACTCCCTTTTCTGATTTTCAGGAGAAAAGATTGCTAAAAGACAAAAGGAACAAAAGAATGTCTCAAGCGACAAAATGAACGTTAGAAGCTTCATTTAAACATTTTGTTATAAAAACTATTAACAAAATTTACGATTCAGGACATTGTAGAAGATTGTGGTATCAATCGGATGACCTTTTATCATATATATATATGTGTGTGTGTGATTTGGTAGAATGGTCTTGTTTTGAGCTTGCTAAAAAGTAAAACGTTGCTGTCCAAGTAGCTGTTCAAGAAATTTTATTAAATAGTAGAACTTTTCTCATTTTGTTCTTTTCTCTTGTGCTTGATTAAGTTTTTATTTATAATAATTCTAAATAAAGTAAAAAGAGAAGGTTGACGATGATGAGAGAACAAGAAATTGATAAGAATTTTAGCGGTCGGCTTAATATTTTGCGAGCTGGAGTATTGGGGGCCAATGATGGTATTATTTCTATCGCGGGTGTGGTAATAGGGGTAGCAAGTGCAACAGAAAGTATTTGGATTATCTTTCTTTCTGGGTTAGCAGCAGTCTTTGCGGGAGCTTTTTCCATGGCAGGTGGTGAATATGTATCTGTCTCCACTCAAAAGGATACGGAGGAGGCCGCAGTTGTCAAAGAGCGAGATCTTTTAATGAAAAATCCAGATATTGCTAGGCAGTCGCTCTATGCAGCTTATATCCAGAATGGCGAGTGTGAGACTTCTGCCCAGCTTTTAACCAATCGAGCTTTTTTAAAGGATCCTCTCAAAGCTTTGGTAGCGGAAAAGTATGGTATTGAAGTGGAAGAATTTACTAATCCTTGGCATGCAGCAATCTCCAGCTTTATCGCTTTTGTAGCAGGAGCTATCTTTCCCATGCTGAGCATTGTCTTCTTTTCTGCTAGTTATAGAATTCCGGCGACAGTAGTCATCGTTGCTTTATCGCTATTGGGAACGGGATACACTAGTGCCAAGTTAGGAAAAGCACCGATAAAAAATGCCATGATTCGAAACTTAGTCATTGGACTTTTGACTATGACAGTAACTTATCTTGTAGGTCAATTATTTGCTATTTAATTTCGAAATAAAAAACCTTTATGAGGAGTGATTTTGATTGTAGATTATTCTATTTGACTTTATAGTCAATTCTTTTTAGAATTATCTGTCAACCACAATGCTGAAATCAATCAATTTTCTTACGATTGATAAGTATAATAGCATCAAATAAAATACAAGAATAAATTTTCTTGTATTTTCCTTTTTCTTATGCTATAATGTAGATAATGAATATGAAAGAGAGGCGAGGAAATATCTTCGCCTCTTATCTGTGAGGAGGTGTAGTCTTATCACAACGATTGTCAAATTAGTAAAAGAAGTTGTTGAACCAGTCGTTCAAGAACCGTATGAATTAGTGGATATTGAGTACGGTAAGATGGGGAGCGACCATGTTCTTAGTATTTTTGTAGATAAGCCGGGAGGAATTACTGTAAATGATACGGCAGAATTGACGGACATCATCAGTCCACTTTTAGATATGATTAAGCCGGATCCCTTTCCTGAGCAGTATTTTCTTGAAGTAACTAGCCCAGGGTTGGAACGTCCGCTGAAAACGAAAGAACAATTAGCAGATGCAGTTGGGCAATATATCCATGTTAGTCTGTATCAGGCAGTTGATAAAAGTAAAACCTTTGAAGGAACATTGCTTTCTTTTGAGGAAGATCATTTAACAATGGAATATATGGATAAGACGCGTAAGAAAGTTGTTCAAATTCCTTACAAGCTAGTATCCAAAGCAAGATTAGCAGTAAAATTTTAGTAAGAAAAAAGAAAGGATTGCTTTTGTTTTTACAAAAGCGAAAAAGACATGAGTAAAGAAATGCTAGAGGCCTTCCGCATTTTGGAAGAAGATAAAGGGATTAAAAAAGAAGACATTATCGAAGCAGTGACAGAATCCTTGCGCTCCGCTTATCGTCGCCGTTATGGTCAAGCAGATAGCGCAGCCATTGAATTTAACGAAAAAACAGGAGATTTTCGTGTCTATACAGTTCGTGAAGTGGTGGACGAAGTTTTTGATAGCCGTTTGGAAATCAGCTTAAAAGATGCTCTTGCCATTAGCTCAGCTTATGAGCTTGGTGATAAAATCAAATTTGAAGAAGCGCCGGCTGAATTTGGTCGGGTAGCAGCTCAATCTGCTAAGCAAACAATTATGGAAAAGATGCGCAAGCAAACGCGGGCGATTACTTACAATAAGTACAAAGAGCATGAAAATGAAATCATGTCAGGAACAGTCGAACGTTTTGACAATCGTTTCATCTATGTCAATCTTGGCAGCATTGAAGCGCAGTTGTCTAAACAAGACCAAATTCCTGGAGAAGTCTTTGCTTCACACGACCGCATTGAAGTTTTTGTTTATAAGGTTGAGGACAATCCTCGCGGTGTGAATGTTTTTGTTAGCCGTAGTCATCCAGAGATGATCAAACGCTTGATGGAGCAAGAAATTCCTGAAGTTTATGACGGAACGGTTGAAATCATGAGCGTTTCTCGTGAAGCAGGTGATCGAACCAAGGTTGCGGTACGCAGTCACAACCCAAATGTAGATGCAATTGGTACAATCGTTGGACGTGGTGGCGCAAACATCAAGAAAATCACTAGCAAGTTTCATCCTGCTAAGTATGATGCAAAATCATACCGTATGATTCCTATTGAAGAAAACATCGATGTGATTGAATGGGTAGCAGATCCTGCTGAATTCATCTACAATGCGATTGCTCCGGCAGAAGTGGATCAAGTCATCTTTGACAGTCAAGATAGCAAGCATGCTCTTGTCGTTGTGCCAGATAACAAATTGTCTCTTGCAATCGGTCGTCGCGGACAAAACGTACGCTTGGCAGCTCATTTGACAGGTTACAGAATTGACATCAAATCTGCAAGTGAATTTGAAGCTATGGAAGAAGCTGGTGAACTCGGCGGATTTGCTGAAGAAGTAGAAGAATTTACAGCAGTTGAAAGTCCTGTAGAAACAGAATTTGTGGAAAGTGAAGTTGAAGCAGCAGACTAAAGGAGGGAAAGAATGGCAAAAACAAGAAAAATCCCTTTACGAAAATCAGTAGTTTCTAACGAAATCATTGACAAGCGTGATTTACTCCGCATTGTCAAAAACAAAGAAGGTCAAATTTTCATTGATCCGACAGGTAAGGCGAACGGACGTGGAGCTTATATCAAACTTGATAATGAAGAAGCGCTTCAAGCTAAGCAAAAACGAGTCTTTAATCGCAGTTTCAATATGGAAGTGGAAGACGATTTTTACGATGAACTGATTGCTTATGTGGATCACAAGGTCAAAAGAAGAGAGTTAGGTCTTGAATAAGCAAAAACTAGCAAATTTACTTGGCTTAGCACAACGAGCAGGTCGCATCATATCGGGTGAAGAATTGGTTGTTAAGGCTATACAAGATAGGAAAGCAAAGTTGGTCTTTTTAGCCAACGATGCTGCTCCAAATTTGACTAAGAAAATTACTGATAAAAGTCATTATTACAAAGTAGAAGTATCAACCGTGTTTTCAACACTGGAATTAAGCACCGCAGTAGGCAAGGCAAGAAAAGTGCTTGCCATCACTGATGCTGGATTTACAAAGAAAATGAGGTCTCTTATGGAATAGAAGAGGAGGACAAGATTTGTCTAAAGTAAGATTGTACGAAATCGCGAAAGAACTGGGAAAAGAAAGCAAGGAAATTGTGGCGCGTGCAAAAGAGCTTGGTATTGAGGTAAAAAGTCATGCCAGCAGCGTGGAAAGTGAAATAGCAACACGTATAACAGCTAGCTTTTCTCAAGCAGCAGCTCCTAAAAAAGAAACGACTCAAAAGCCGACTCAATCGTTGCCTAAAGAGCAAGCGTCAGCTCCAACGGCAGTGAAAGAAACGACCGAGGCTGAGAAGAAAGCAGAGCCGAAGGCAGTAGCTCCAACGCAAAAGTCGGAAGTGGAAGCGAAGTCGGCGTCTGCAAAACCAAAAAGTCGTAATTTTAAGGCTGAACGAGAGGCAAGAGCGAAAGAACAGGCAGAACGACGAAATAAACAGCGAGACAATCGTCCGCAAAAACAACAAAATGGCGATAAACGAAATCGAGATGAACGTAATCAGCGTAATGATCGAAGCAATCAAAATCGCAATGACCGAGGAAATCGCAACGAACAACGCGACAACCGCAATCATCGAAACCAAGACAATCATCGCCAAGGGCAAAATCGTTCACATGTTGCAAATCAAAATCGCCCTCAAACGGATCAAGGGCCACGCATTGATTTTAAAGCACGTGCAGCAGCTCTGAAAGCTGAACAAAATGCTGAATACGCTCGTGGTAGTGAAGAACGTTTCAAACAAGCTCAGGCTGCGAAAGCAGCTCAACGCGAGCAGAATAAACGGAAAGAACCTGTAGAAGAATTATTTCAAGCAGCAGCTACTATCGTGGAAGCAACAAAGCCAGCTCCACAGCCCCAAGTTGCTCCTGAAGCGAGTCAAACTCCCGCAGTTGACACTCGTCGTAAAAAACAAGCCCGGCCAGACAAGAAGCGCGATGACTTTGATCGTGAAGAAGATGGTCCAAGAAAACAACAAAAGAATCGAAGCAGTCAAAATCAAGTGAGAAATCAAAAAAATAGTAATTGGAATCATAACAAGAAAAATAAAAAAGGCAAGAATAATCGGAACAATAACCAAACTCCAAAACCGGTTACAGAACGCAAGTTCCATGAATTGCCAAAAGAATTTGAATATACAGAAGGCATGACCGTTGCAGAAATTGCAAAACGGATTAAACGTGAACCAGCCGAAATTGTCAAGAAACTCTTTATGATGGGGGTTATGGCAACGCAGAATCAATCGTTGGACGGCGATACTATTGAACTTCTGATGGTAGATTATGGCATTGAAGCACATGCTAAAGTTGAAGTCGATAATGCAGATATCGAACGTTTCTTTGTGGATGATGATTATCTTGATCCAGATGCCTTGGTAGAGCGTCCGCCAGTTGTGACCATCATGGGACACGTTGACCATGGGAAAACAACACTTTTGGATACCTTGCGTAATTCTCGTGTTGCTACAGGTGAAGCAGGTGGGATAACACAACATATTGGTGCTTACCAGATTGAAGAAAATGGTAAGAAAATTACCTTCCTTGATACACCAGGGCATGCGGCCTTTACTTCTATGCGGGCGCGCGGTGCTTCTGTCACAGATATTACGATTCTTGTCGTAGCAGCAGATGATGGAGTCATGCCTCAAACAATTGAAGCGATTAACCATTCAAAAGCAGCTAATGTGCCAATTATTGTAGCGATTAACAAGATTGATAAGCCAGGTGCTAATCCTGAGCGGGTTATCGGTGAATTGGCTGAATATGGCGTTATGTCAACTGCTTGGGGCGGTGATTCTGAATTTGTTGAAATCTCAGCGAAGTTCAACCAAAATATTGATGAACTGCTCGAAACCGTTCTCCTTGTAGCTGAAATTCAAGAGCTAAAAGCTGATCCAAAGGTTCGCGCAATTGGTACAGTAATCGAAGCGCGCTTGGATAAAGGAAAAGGTGCAGTTGCAACCTTGCTCGTTCAACAAGGTACTTTGAATGTGCAGGATCCAATCGTTGTCGGAAATACCTTTGGACGTGTACGTGCCATGACCAATGACCGTGGACGCCGAGTGAAAGTTGCGGGGCCATCGACACCAGTATCTATCACAGGTTTAAATGAAACACCAATGGCTGGTGACCATTTTGCCGTATATGAAGATGAAAAAGCAGCGCGTGCAGCTGGTGAAGAACGTGCAAAACGTGCTCTCATGAAACAACGTCAAGCAACGCATCGTGTTAGTTTGGAAAATCTCTTTGATACCCTTAAAGCTGGTGAAGTCAAGTCTGTCAATGTCATTATCAAAGCAGACGTGCAAGGTTCTGCCGAAGCCTTGACAGCTTCCCTTCAGAAGATTGAAGTGGAAGGTGTTAAAGTAACAATTGTTCACTCAGCAGTTGGTGCGATTAACGAATCAGATGTTACTCTTGCGGAAGCTTCCAATGCCTTTATCATTGGTTTCAATGTTCGTCCTACTCCACAAGCTCGTCAACAAGCTGAAGCGGATGACGTCGAAATGCGTCTTCACAGTATCATTTATAAAGTGATTGAAGAAGTAGAAGATGCCATGAAAGGGATGCTTGATCCAGAATTTGAAGAAAAAATTATTGGCGAAGCTGTCATTCGTGAAACCTTCAAGGTTTCTAAAGTCGGTACCATCGGCGGATTTATGGTGGTTAGCGGTAAAGTAACTCGTGATTCTAAGGTTCGTGTCATTCGTGATGGTGTTGTCATCTTTGATGGTGCGCTTGCTAGCCTCAAACATTATAAGGATGATGTGAAAGAAGTCGGAAATGGGCAAGAAGGTGGTCTTATGGTTGAGAACTACAATGACATCAAGGTAGACGACATGATTGAAGCCTACATCATGGAAGAAATCACAAGATAAGATATGAATGGAAGAGAGACAGACTATGATTTATTGAAGTCTGCCTCAACCTTTTTCTAAAGTAAGTGAAAGGAGATATCATGGCAAATCAATTTCGTGTGGATCGTGTGGGCATGGAAATCAAACGTGAAGTCAATGAAATTTTGCAAAAAAAAGTTCGTGATCCGCGTGTTCAAGGAATTACCATTACAGATGTGCAAATGTTGGGCGACTTGTCAATGGCAAAAGTATACTACACGCTGATGAGCAACCTTGCTTCTGAACAAGAAAAAGCTCAGACCGGTTTAGAAAAGGCGAAGGGAACCATCAAACGTGAATTGGGTCACAACTTGAAGATGTATAAAATTCCTGATTTGACATTTATCAAGGATGAATCGATTGAATATGGGAACAAAATTGACCAAATGATCCGCGATTTAGAACAAAAATAAAACGTGATTTTAGCTATATCAATATATTTAAAAAGAAAGGAAATTCTATTTTTCTTTCTTTTTTTGATAAAAATGCTAAAAAAGGCTTGTTACTTTTACACTTATCCTTTAAAATAGAAAAGGAGATAATCCGCTACAGATTTTTCGGAGGAGAAAAGATGTCCATCAATTGGCAGCAAATTATATTTAGCTTCTTAGGCGGTTTAGGACTTTTTCTATATAGTATTCGAATGATGGGAGATGGCTTGCAGCAGGCTGCAGGTGATCGGCTTCGTTATTTTATTGATAAATATACAAGCAATCCATTTTTTGGCGTTCTAGTTGGGATTGGTCTAACAGCTCTGATTCAATCAAGTTCGGGTGTGACAGTTATTACGGTTGGACTGGTAAGCGCTGGACTATTGACTTTGAAGCAAGCGATTGGTATTGTCATGGGAGCCAATATCGGAACGACAGTGACCTCCTTTATTATTGGTTTTAAGCTAGGTGATTATGCCTTACCCATTCTCTTTTTAGGAGCAGTCTGTCTCTTCTTTACCAAAAAGCGCTCTATCAATAATATTGGTCGTGTCTTATTTGGGGTCGGGGGGATCTTCTTTGCTTTGAATTTGATGAGTGGTGCTATGGAGCCATTGAAAAATTTAGATGCTTTTCGTGAGTATATGATAAAGTTGAGTGGAAATCCAGTCCTAGGTGTATTTGTAGGGACAGGTATTACCTTGTTGATTCAAGCCTCATCAGCAACTATTGGTATTCTACAAAATTTATATGCGAGCGGCTTGATTGAGTTAAAGGGAGCTTTGCCAGTCCTTTTTGGGGATAATATCGGGACAACGATTACAGCGATTATTGCATCATTAGGAGCCAATATTGCTGCGAAACGTGTGGCAGGTGCCCATGTCACTTTCAATGTGGTCGGTACCGTTTTATGCTTGATCGTTTTAGGTCCATTTACGAGCTTAATTCAGTGGTTTCAAGCAGCATTCCATTTAAGCCCAGAAATGACCATCGCCTTTGCTCACGGAACTTTTAATGTTACTAATACCATTATTCAATTTCCATTTATTGGCTTGTTAGCTACCTTGGTAACAAAACTGATTCCAGGTGAAGATGAAGTTGTGAAATATGAACCGCTTTATTTAGATCCGATTTTAATCAAACAAGCTCCGTCTTTGGCGCTTGGAAATGCCAAAAAAGAATTGCTTCATTTAGGACGTTATGCGATGCGTTCATTTGAGTTGGCTTATGATTATATTGTGAACAATACTGAAAAGTCAGCAGACAAGGGACACAAGGTAGAAGAAGCAATCAATAAAATTGATGAAGATCTCACACGTTACCTCATTGATTTATCTAGTGAGCCTCTTAGCCAAAAAGAAAGTGAAGTGCTGACAAATATTTTGGATTCATCTCGAGATTTAGAAAGAATCGGGGACCATGGTGAAGCGCTGATTAATTTGACTGATTATATCCGTCGGAAAAAGGTGGAATTTTCTCCAGCAGCTTTGCAAGAGTTGGAATTGATTTATAACATGACTTTGACTTTCATTAAAGAATCCCTGGCTTCTGTAGAAAATAATGACATTGAGTTGGCGGATAGCTTAGTAACTAAGCATGAAGCGATTGATAAAATGGAACGAAAACTACGGAAAACGCACATTCATCGTCTGAATAGAGGAGAATGCTCGACACAAGCAGGCGTAAACTTTATTGATATCATCTCTCACTATACGAGAGTAGCGGATCACGCCATGAACTTGGCGGAAAAGGTCCAAGCGGAACAAATATAATCATGAGAAACAAACTGCTGGTGCAGTTTGTTTTTTTGTACCCTACTTATCTTGCATGATCAAGTAGAAAGTTTATTAATAATGGCTCTGTGAGATCAAGTTTGGTACACAAGAAAAAGTGGAACATCTGTGCTGTAATACTAGCTTGACTTTGCTATCAATCCAATGTGATAGAGCAAATAGAGGTTGAATAGAACTTGAAAGATGTCACAGTTTATCTTTATCAAAACTTACACACTCTAAACCAGTTCATCAAGAAGAAAAATACAAATTTCGAAATATACTTTTTATTTTTGATTAAATCTTTCTTGTAAAATTGCATTTGTTAAACTATTCGAACCTCTTATTGCTGGCTATCAGTAGATTGTGGGTATTGAATTAAAAAAAGTTTTAGTATGTTCTATAAGCCGGACTCATGTTTTTTGATGAGAATATTATTGTGATGGGGAGATTGTCATAACTAGTTTATTAAGGATGTTCGGAAACTAGTCATATAAAAAGCCAATCCTCATAAAGCGAGGAATGGCTGGTTGTTTAATTTATTATTAGAACAATATGTATTGAAAGTTAATTTAGCTGCTATGTACTGTATACATACATGATGTGAGAGAAGCTAAACATTAGCTCCTACTGAATTATTCAAAAGTAACCTTAATTGGTACTTTGGCTATGGTTTCTGTGATATCATAAATGACTTCTAAATTGCATTCTAAAACTTTTGACTTAGTAATACTAGCTGCTTCTAAAGCATTTATTGGTAATTTAATACTACCTTCAGAAGCAGCAGAAGCTTTTAAGGTATCAGAACAAATGATAATTTTATGGTCATCACTATTAGAAATATTATTGACTTTACCATTACGAGTTTGCACTTCATATTCCTTATTGGAAGTATTTTTATAAGCTAGTTTAAGAGTATATTCATAATCATCTTTTTCCAGCCCTTTATAGGTGGCCGTAAGACCTTTGATTTCATAAATAACTGTATCAGTAGCTGTGGTAGAAAATTCAACAACTTTTGATTTTTGTTCTGCTTTTTGACTAGAACTAGTCTTGGGTACTTCAGAAGATGATGTGTTTGTTGATTTCTTATTATTACCACAAGCAGTTAAAAACAGAATAGCAAGTAAGGAAAAACAACTGTAAAGACTTTCTTTTTCATGGTACACCTCCAAAGATAAGTGTGCTAGGTGAAGACTAAAGTCATTTAAAGCTGATTTGTCTCTTCTAAATTTGAATTTGGAATCAGCTCCTTGTGACAACAATCAACACAAAATACTTTTCCCCACTTTTATTATATCATTATACAAATAATTATTCAATAAAAGATAGAACATAAATACTTAAATAAGGTAGTAACCGGAAAGTCGAATATAAACTTGATGGTTTAGGTTGAGTGCCTTAATTGATTCATTTGACAGAAATTATCTATTTAGTACTAAAAATATGAAAACAACAAGAAAAAACAAGACGACTATAAGGTTGGTCTGAATTTAATATCGAAAAATATCTAGCAAACAAGACTTGCAAATGGAATGAGTACTAGTATATATCCTAAAATAAGCAGCATCAAAGTAAGCTCTTGCCAATATGGAATTTAGATCACTCTTTTAAACGAAGTGTACTACAAGTTTGTTAAATGGACAGTATAGAAAATAGTATAAACAGTAGTGTTTATACAATCACTTAAAATCTAGCAAGATAGGTCTATACCATTTACAAAAAGAAAAGAAAGCGATATAATGAAAGAGACATAATGAACAATGCGAGAGTGATTTAAAATACCATTTACAGTTGTCTAAAGTGACAGCTTATATAAACTCTCACTGAAAGAAGGAGGTTTTATTATGCCTAAATATATTCAAGCAGATCGATTTTTCTATCCCCATGGTATCCGTCAAGGTGGCTACTTGGAAATCACAGATGGTAAATTTGGCAAATGGACGAAAGCTATTCCGGCAGGTGCGGATGTGATAGATTATACAGGTTATTCTATCGCACCGGGACTGGTGGATACCCATATTCATGGTTTTGGCGGTGTCGATGTCATGGATAACAATATCGAGGGCACCCTTCATACGATGAGTGAAGGTCTCTTGACGACGGGGGTGACTAGTTTTCTGCCAACGACTTTGACTTCAAGCTATGAACAACTCTTAGCTGTGACAGAAAATATCGGTGCTCATTATCAGGAAGCGACAGGTGCTAAGATTCGTGGCTTATATTTTGAAGGTCCGTATTTCACAGAAAAATATAAAGGAGCCCAAAATCCAATTTACATGAAAAATCCTCGAATGGATGAATTTCGTGCTTGGAAAAAAGCATCGAATGGTTTGCTCAATAAAATCGCTTTAGCTCCAGAACGAGAAGGTGTTGAAGATTTTGTTCGAACCATTACTGATGAAGGCGTAACAGTTGCACTTGGGCACTCAAATGCAACTTTTGATGAAGCTAAAGTTGCGGTAGATGCTGGCGCTAGTGTCTGGGTTCATGCCTATAATGGTATGCGTGGTCTGACTCACCGTGAGCTGGGCATGGTCGGCGCTATGTACGAGCTGCCACACACTTATGCTGAGCTGATCTGTGATGGACACCATGTGGATCCAAAGGCTTGTGACATTTTGATGAAGCAAAAAGGTCATGAACATATTGCCCTCATTACCGACTGTATGACAGCTGGTGGATTAGAAGCTGGCGATTATATGCTGGGTGAATTTCCGGTTGTAGTGGAAAATGGCACTGCTCGACTCAAATCAACAGGCAACCTAGCCGGTTCTATCTTGAAATTAAAAGATGGTCTAAAAAATGTTGTAAAATGGGGGATTGCTAATGCGCACCAAGCTGTTATGATGGCGACGCTCAATCCAGCAAAATCCGTTCATATTGATGATGTTTGTGGTCAAATCAAAGAAGGTCACGATGCGGACTTTATCGTTTTGGACAATGATTTAGAACTCGTTGCAACTTATCTTGATGGTGAAAAACGATACGAAGCTAAATAGAATCTTTTTATCTTGAAAGAGTTGGAAAACCGACTCTTTTCATTTTACTTTTTAAAATACATGTAGTTAAGAAAAGGTTTTTAAGGATTTGAATTGCAATAAGAGGCGTGATATAATGAGGTTATCTGAGTCGTATGCTCATGATTGTAGTTGGCATAACTTTTATTACTTATAGTTTTCTCGGCAGGGGAATGGCACCAACCAAGGAGAATGTCTTTAAACCCAAATCCTTGAAAAAGAAAGCTAAGAAATAGATTTTTTGTTGGAAGGGGTAGTTGACTGGGCTGCCTGCTTGCTTAATAAAGGAGACGGAGATGGAACGTTATCAATTAAACAATGGTGTAGAGATTCCGGTTTTGGGCTTTGGAACTTGGAAGGCTCAGGATGGTGAAGAGGCCTATCAGGCAGTGCTGACAGCACTTGAAGCAGGCTACCGGCACATTGATACTGCAGCTGTTTATAAGAATGAGGGAAGTGTGGGTCGTGCAATCAAAGACAATGGTATACCGCGGGAAAAGCTCTTTATTACGACCAAGCTCTGGAATGGTAATCATACTTATGAGGAGACTCAAGAAGCTTTTGCCCGCTCCTTAGAGCGTTTGGGGCTGGACTATCTGGACCTCTATCTTATCCACTGGCCCAATCCAAAACCTCTGCGGGAGCAGGAAGCTTGGAAGGAGCGCAATCGGGAGGTTTGGCGGGCTATGGAAGACCTCTATCGGGAGGGGAAAATCCGAGCTATCGGTGTCAGCAATTTCCTGCCTCACCACCTAGAGCCTCTGCTTGAGACAGCGCGTATTTTGCCCGCGGTCAATCAAATTCGTCTGGCGCCTGGTGTCTATCAGGCTGAAACAGTGGACTATTGTCGTAAGCATGATATTCTCCTAGAGGCTTGGGGTCCCTTCGGTCAAGGGGAACTTTTCCGCAATGAAGAAGTCAAGGCTGTGGCCGATAAATACGGCAAATCTGTCGCCCAAATCGCTCTGGCTTGGAGCCTGCAAGAGGGCTTCCTGACCCTGCCCAAGTCGGTTACGCCTGAGCGAATCAAGAGCAATCTGGACTGCTTTGACATTACCCTCAGTCCAGCAGACCTAGAAGTGTTGAAAAACATTCAAGGTCTTGAAGGCGGCGCTCCAGATCCAGATAAGATGGATTTTTAGATGATGATTGACTGAAACTGTAATCAAAACTTTCTCTTCTGTGCGATAAAGAAATCAAAGGGCTGATTGAGGAGGTTATTGAGCTACTGGGAGTGGGAAGATAAGGAAGAAAAGAAGCAGTCAAGGCTTCAGTCAATATCATTTATCAACGTCCTACTCCAATCTAGGAGTCGAATCGTCTTCCTTACTAAAATTTGGAGGGAATCTAGCTTTCAGATAGTCCTATTTATGAAAATTTCCAAATAATCTATCCCTCGAATGACAGGATTTACTAAAATTGATTGGCATTCTATGTCTAGGATGACACTAATCACTAAAGTTTCTAGGTATTCTAAGTCTTGAATGATCGGATGATTCGTTTTTTATAGACAAATAGTCCCCGTCGGAAGGTTTACTAGCAATCAGATGGGGATTTTTGCTGCCTTTTTTCTTTGAAAAAGAGAAAAATGCCTTTTCGGAGCTTAAAAACAACATTTCAGAGTAGCCTTGCCAAAGATTTATCACCACATGCTATACTTGTTTTATCATATTTGAGGAAAGGATTATTATGACAAAAACCTACACCATTCGCCCCCTGCCTTACAGCAACTTTACTAACCGTGAGTTTGAGAGCTTGATGACGGACTCTCATCAGGTTCTTACTAGCTTTGCCAAGTCCTACAAGGATGAGGCTATGTATGATGAGCATCTTGAAGTCTTTGACAGTAAGCTGGAGCAATTCCAAGCCCAGTTGGCCAGCGTAGAAAATAAACAAACCTTGAGTCTAGCAGAAGTGGATAAGGAGCGGGACAGTGCCCTAGTCGGACTGTTTACCTTGCATAGGGGCTTTGCCAAAATCAAGGAGCCCAATCTCAAAGCTGCCCACGAAACCCTAACGTCAGTCCTTGCGAAGTATAAGGACATCACCAAGCATACCAACGATGTCGCAACTGCTGAAATCAAGAGTCTCCTCAAAACCCTCAAGGAGGAACCTTATGATGCAGCAGTGACTACCTTGGGTCTTCTGCCGATGCTTACCGCCGTGGCAACAGCTCAGGAAGACTATGACCGGGCAGAAACTCTGGCGCGTGCAGCCAAGTCCAGCAAAGAAGTCGGCAAAACCAAGCAGTTGCGTACCGAGCTCTCCCGTATCTATGACCTCTTTATGCGCTATACCGCAGCCTCCGCAGAAGCCTATCCCGAAAAACTCCACTTTGCTAAACTCCTCAAAGACCTCAACACCCTCCGCGACAGCAAGCGCCGCCTATCCAGTCCAAGCAAGAAAGCAAAAACGGAACAAGTGGCAGAGATGGCAGGGTAAAGTTAATCCCTTAGAATGATTTCTAGGGGATTTTTGGTGGTTTCGTGGTTTTTTCTATCAAAAGAAACCTACACAAACTTGATGAAACTGCAGGTGAGTGAAAAATGGGAAGCGAATTATTATGAACGAAGAAAAATTATTGGGAAATATATCATTTATACTTTCTATTACAAGAAACGATGGAAGCAAAGCAAATTTTATATATAATAACTAATTTTACCGACGATTTTGATAATTCTGAGATATTCATACCACTTTTCCCGTTTTTATCATCAATTTGTTTAGGCTGGATTGAGAAGTTTCAAGAACAAGGAATCATTTTAGAATTACCAAACATCAGAGATGTAAACCTTGTAACCATGATGAAAAAAATTAGAATTGGCGTGAAGCTCTATTCTGATAATAAATTTGCAAAAGCTTGTAATAAGTTAAGTAATAGTGCGGTTGAAAGAAAGCGCCTATTAGAGTCGAACTATAATTTTTATCAAGAATTTTTTGTTTATTGCTTTGTGCAGCACGATTTGGGAGTTTTACTATTGATGATATTCCTTATGGAAACATTAGTCAAATGAGTATATATTTTGAGGTTAAATAAATTTACAACTATAGAAAAGTGAGAACAAGAAATAGAACCAATTTTTATTGATTATTCTCGTGATCTGTCTGCTTTTATCAATTCGGTCACTTCAAATTTTGAAAAAGATTTTAATTTAGATCCAGCAATGAAACTAGATATTTCAAGTTGTAAATTAAGACATATTGATAAGTTTTTAATGGATAACAGAAGGCAAGATATTTTACTAGGGAATCTGCCACTTGAAGTTCAATTACAGTTATTCAATATTCTATGTCAGAACAATTTTCTAAATAGCTTATTCCCGAAAGTATTCTAAAATAAAGGTAATATATTCTATCGTTCAAAAATCCAATCTTATCTAGTTAGCGTCAATTCTTTAGCAAAAATTCTAAGTAAATATTCCAAAAGTATTAATTCTGGTTTAGCAGAAAAAATACAAAGGACAAGGTAAAAAATAGATTTGAAAACTTTAGTGAAGAGTGCAAGAAAGAAAAATTAGACACTTTTGTTGACTTTTTTTGATACCCAATGTAAAATAAAATATTTTCCTTTTACAAATTTCCTATTTCTTGCTATAATGTTTTGTATGAAAGAAGTCTCATGCAATTACTTGCTAGCGAGTCTGGGATGGTGGAAGCCAGATAAGAGCTGAATGAAGATGGAGCTTTCGGTAAATTTTAGTCGTTGATGTTATCTTAAGGCTATATTAACAATGAAGTAATAAACTAGGGTGGAACCGCGTTTTGACGCCCCTATGCAAAGCTGTATAGGGTGTCGTATCGAGTGCAGTTCTGCTTTTTGTTTTGTTAGTCAAATTGATTCACTTGTTGAGACTAGTATATTCCTACTATAAGCTCAAGTTACAAGAATATTATAATAAAAAGAATGGAGTAAACATTATGCCGAAGAAGTTAACCTTCCAAGAAATTATTTTAACGTTGCAACAGTTTTGGAATGATCAGGGTTGTATGCTCATGCAGGCTTACGATAATGAAAAAGGTGCTGGTACGATGAGCCCCTACACTTTCTTACGGGCTATTGGACCTGAGCCATGGAATGCGGCTTATGTAGAGCCTTCACGTCGTCCAGCAGATGGACGATATGGTGAAAATCCGAATCGCCTTTACCAACATCATCAGTTTCAGGTTGTAATGAAACCAAGTCCTAGCAACATTCAAGAGTTGTATTTACAATCATTGGAATTGTTAGGAATTAACCCGCTAGAGCACGATGTTCGCTTTGTCGAAGACAACTGGGAAAATCCTTCAACTGGTTCTGCAGGTTTGGGTTGGGAAGTATGGCTTGACGGGATGGAGATTACACAGTTTACGTATTTCCAACAGGTCGGTGGTTTATCTACCAGTCCAGTTACATCTGAAGTTACCTATGGTTTAGAACGTTTGGCATCTTATATTCAAGAAGTGGATTCTGTTTATGATATTGAATGGGCAGATGGAGTTAAGTACGGCGAAATTTTCCGTCAGCCAGAATTTGAACATTCAAAATACAGTTTTGAAGTGAGCGACCAAGCCTTGCTTTTAGAAAATTTTGATCATTTTGAAGCAGAAGCAAAACGCTGCTTGGAATATAATCTTGTGCACCCTGCTTATGATTATGTATTGAAATGCTCTCATACTTTTAATTTATTGGATGCTCGCGGAGCTGTTTCGGTGACGGAGCGGGCAGGTTACATTGCTCGGATTCGCAATTTGGCACGTATTGTTGCTAAAACTTTTGTGGCAGAGCGCAGACGACTAGGCTATCCATTATTAGATGAAGCAACACGTGAGAAATTATTGGCTGAGGAGGAATAAAAATGACAAAGAATTTATTGGTTGAGTTAGGGCTGGAAGAAATGCCGGCCTATGTCGTAACACCAAGCATGAAGCAATTACGTGATAAAATGGCAGCCTTTTTAACAGACAATCGTTTAACTTTTGATAAGATTGAAATGTTTTCAACTCCTCGTCGCTTGGCTGTGCGCGTGTCCAATCTAAGTGAAAAGCAAACAGATTTAACAGAAGATTTTAAAGGACCAAGCAAGAAGATTGCTTTGGATGCAGAGGGAAATTTCACCAAAGCCGCGCAAGGTTTTGTTCGTGGAAAAGGCTTGACTGTTGAAGATATCACATTCCGTGAAGTCAAAGGCGAAGAATATGTCTATGTGACCAAGCAAGAAATCGGAAAACCTGTTGAAGAATTGATTGACGGAGTTGTTGATGTGCTGACTTCACTAAGCTTTCCGGTCAATATGCACTGGGGGAGCAATACATTTGAATATATCCGTCCCGTTCATACCCTAACTGTGTTGTTGGACGATGAGTCCTTTTTGATGAATTTGTTCGATATTGAAAGCGGACGGACAAGTCGGGGTCATCGTTTTCTCGGTCATGAAGTGAAGATTCAGTCTGCAGATTCTTATGAAGAAGATCTGCGCGAAGTTTTTGTCATTGCTAGTCCAATGGAACGAGAAAACATGATTTTGGATCAAATCAAAGAAATCGAGAAAATGCACAACGTTCATGTGGAGATTGACGAAGATTTGCTGGACGAAGTGCTGAATTTGATTGAATACCCAACCGCTTTTATCGGACGTTTTGACGAGCGTTACCTAGATGTACCTGAGGAAGTCCTTGTGACTTCCATGAAAGTCAATCAACGCTACTTTGTTGTTCGTAACGAAAATGGTAAGCTGCTTCCATATTTTGTATCGGTACGTAACGGAAATGCAGAACATCTCGAAAATGTGGTCAAAGGGAATCAGAAAGTGTTGGTAGCTCGTTTGGAAGATGCAGAATTTTTCTGGCGCGAAGACCAACGATTGGTTATTTCTGATTTGGTTGAAAAGTTGAAAAATGTGACCTTTCATGAAAAAATCGGCTCTCTAGCAGAGCACATGGAGCGAACAGCAAAGATCGCAGCTCTTTTAGCAGAAAAAGCACACTTATCTACTCGGGAAGTGAAAGATGTAACCCGTGCCGCATCTATTTACAAATTTGATTTATTGACCGGTATGGTTGGAGAATTTGATGAATTGCAAGGTATCATGGGAGAAAAATATGCTCTACTTGCAGGAGAAAACACAGCAGTAGCTAGAGCTATTCGAGAGCATTATTTACCAACTGCCAGTGACGGTGAATTGCCAGATACGAAAGTTGGTGCTATTTTAGCCATTGCAGACAAGATAGACACAATTCTTTCGTTCTTCTCTGTTGGACTCATTCCAAGCGGTTCAAATGACCCTTATGCTCTTCGTAGGGCAACACAAGGTGTTGTGCGCATTTTGGATAAATTTGGTTGGCATATTGCCTTAGATGAATTGATAGAACAGCTCTATGCGCTGCAGTTTGATAGTCTCACATATAGTAACAAAGAGCAGGTACTTGATTTCTTCCGTTCGCGTATTGAAAAAATGATGGATAATGATATTCCAAAAGATATCGTAACAGCTGTGCTCAACAGCTCGACGTTTGTTGTACGTGATTTGGTCGAGGTGGCGGCTCTTTTGGCAGAAAAAGCACAAGAAGATTCTTTCAAATCGTCGGTCGAAAGTTTAGCACGTGTCTTTAACTTGGCAGAAAAAGCAGAAACGGCTAGTGTTGTGGACGAGAGCCTCTTTGAAAATGCCGAAGAAAAAGCCCTTCATGCAGCAATAGAAAACTTAACGTTATCTGATGACTTAGCAGATAATATTGAGCAACTCTTCGCTTTAAGTCCAGTGATTGACGCTTTCTTTGACAATACTATGGTTATGGTTGAAGATGAAGCAATCCGAGCCAATCGTTTGGCACTCATATCTGCCTTAATGACGAAAGCCAAAAAAGTGGCACAATTTAACCAAATCAATACAAAATAATCCAAGGAGGGAAAATGGAACCAAAGAAAATCGAACGCATCAACGAACTTGCCAAAAAGAAAAAAACAGTTGGTCTAACGCCAGAAGAAAAAGTAGAGCAAGCTAAATTGCGTGAAGAATACATTGAAGGCTATCGTCGTAGCGTTCGCCACCACATTGAAGGGATTAAAATTGTGGATGAAGAGGGCAATGACATCACGCCAGAAAAACTTCGCCAAGTCCAACGTGAAAAAGGCTTACACGGTCGAAGTTTAGATGATCCAAATTCGTAATAAAGGCAGCAAAAATCGCCGAGAAACATTCTCGGCGATTTTTGCTAGGCTATTTTGTAATATCTTCAAAATGGTCAAATGTTTGACTGTCAATAACTGCCATCAACAATTCGTCCTTTTTAAAGGTATAGTCAGGTGATGTATCAATGTTGAGAACGCCGTCGGGCATTTCTCGAAAACCAATGATATTGAGGTTGTAGTTTTGACGAAGTTTTAATTGGGCTAAATTCTTACCAATCCAAGACTGAGGTGGATAAAATTCGATAATAGATACATTTTTATCTAGTTCAATGACGTCAGTCGTAGCTTGATGCAGGATATTTTTTGCAAGTGAAATTCCTGTTTCACGCTCAGGGGAGATACAGCGATCTGCTCCGACCTTTAGCAGCACTTCTCTGGTTGTTTTACTTTTCACCTTGGCAATTACTTTTTCAACGCCTAACGATTTGCAGTGCATAACAGCAAGGACACTCGATTCTAGATTGTCTCCAGTAGCGACCACGACCGTATCACAGGTATCAATTCCTGCAGCTTGCAGCAAATCGTGGTCTGTAATATCGCCGACCACGCCTCGTGCTAAAATGGGTTCAAAATGGTTGATGACATCTTCATGATCGTCAACAGCGATAATATCGCAGTTGTATTTACGGAGCGTGTTAATGATACTGCGACCAAAAACTCCTAGCCCCAGTATACCGATTGTTCGTTTATCCATAAGATTCCTTCCTATCCAATAATAATATTTGCATTGGCAAATTTAATTGTGTCTTTTTTCTTCGGTTTTCGATTGGAAAGACTGACAATTAAGGTCAATGGTCCGATACGTCCGATAAACATCAAAAACATAATCACCGTTAAGGCGGCATGATTTAAAGTAGGCGTTAGATTTGCCGTTACGCCTACCGTTCCAAGAGCGGACATGGCTTCAAACATTAAGTAAATAAAACGATGTCCGTTATCAGCGATCATAGTCAAAAAAGTCAAGCCAATGATAAAGGTTGTTGTAAAGACAATCAAGACACTAAAGGCTTTTTGAATGGTAGAGGGAGAAAACGTATGGTGTCCAAAATTAGTATGAGGCAAGCCAAGGATTTCCGTTCGGGCAAAGGCTAATACGACCAAAAAAGTAGTGATTTTCAGTCCCCCTGCCGTTCCTCCGGGAGCACCCCCTAGAAACATTTGAATGATGTAAAGGAGAAGTGTCACTGGGCGAGCTTGTGTATAGTCAATTGTTGCAAAGCCGGCCGTCCGCATGGTGACGGTTTGAAAGAAGCTGACTAAAAGTTTCTTTTCAAAGGGAAGTCGACCAATAGTAGCTGTATTTTGATATTCTGTCAGAAATGTCAAGCAGGTTCCACTGATTAAGATGAAAGCTGTTAAAGCAAGAACCAATTTTGTGTGAAAGCGTAATTTCCGCTTGTGTCCTTTTGTCTGGATATTTGTTTTTAAGTCAAACCAAACTGAAAAACCCAAGCCTCCCATGATAATCAAGGCAGCAATGGTCAAATTGACCAAGGCATCTGTTTTATAAGCTAGCAAGCTAGTGCTTCCTAAGTTGTCAAATCCAGCATTACAAAATGCAGAGATAGCAAGGAAAATGGAGGTTAGAAGTCCTTTTCCCCATCCTAAAAGGGGGACAAAGCGAAAACTGAGGATAAATGATCCAAGAGCTTCAATGCTGAAAGTAATGAGAAAAATGGAGCGAAGAAAGTCGCGAATAGAATTTGTCTCATCTCGACTAAGACTTTCCTGTAAAGTAGTACGATTGGAAAAACTGAGTTTCTGATTGGAGCGGACATAAATCAGCCCAATAAAGCTAATCAGCCCCAATCCGCCAATCTGAATGAGGAGCATACAGATAATCTGTCCCCAAACATTGTAAGTATCTGCAACAGACTGCGTAAAAAGCCCCGTCACACAAACCATTGAAACTGATGTAAAGAGGTGGTCAAAATAATTAGCTTTAGAAGTTGCTGTCTGCATAAAAGGCAGATTTAAAAGAAGAGAGCCCACCACAATTACAAGGGCAAAGCTCAATAAAATGCGCCTAGCAGGAGATAATCTTGATAAAAAACGTGACATTCGTATCTTCCTTCATAGAATAATGACTTTATTTTACCACAAAGCAGCTTAAAAGACGAGAAGGAAGGCGTAAGAAGTCTAGCCCTTCTTTAAAAGTTTTCGACCGAAAAATATGCAACCAGCAATCACTGCCACATCTATCCAGAACAAGATTGGATCTGTTAAGATGAAGAAAAAATAGAGACACACAACGAGGAGAATTACTAAGAGAGCTAGGATAATTTTTTTGTATTGTTGAAGTTTCATTTGAATGTAGCCTTTCTATTTTTTACTTATTCCAAAAAAGTGTGTTTAGGTCTGTCTTTAAAGCTAGTGCTAGATTAATGCAAAGTTCTAGCGTGGGATTATATTTGTTGTTTTCAATCATGTTAATTGTCTGCCGCGAAACGCCAATTTGTTTGACAAGGCCTAGTTGCGAGAGTCCTAGATTTTTTCGGAAATCTTTCACGTGATTCATGTATTTCTCCTTATCCTAGTGTCAAATATAAGTGACTTTTGTCCTTTTATTATAAATATACTTGTGAAATATATCAAATATAATTGCCAAAAAACTTTACATGATTCTAAAATTCTTTTTTTAAATCTTTGTGGTATAATAGTAAAGATATGACAAATGAATTTCATCATGTAACAGTTCTTCTTCACGAAACCATTGATCAACTTGATATAAAACCAAATGGAGTCTATGTTGATGCAACATTAGGTGGAGCAGGACATAGTGAATATTTATTGAGTAAATTAGGAAAAAACGGTCATCTATATGCTTTTGATCAAGATCAGACTGCTATTGAGCATGCTCAAAAACGCTTAGCACCCTATGTGGCGCGAGGAATGGTGACTTTTATCAATGACAATTTTCGTCATTTAAAGGCTCGTTTGAATGAGCTAGGTGTTGAAGAAATTGATGGTATTTGTTATGATTTAGGAGTTTCGAGTCCGCAACTTGATGAGCGTGAGCGTGGCTTTTCCTATAAACAAGATGCTCCGCTTGATATGCGAATGAATCGTGAGGCAAAGCTAACAGCTTATGAAGTAGTTAATCAATATAGCTATCATGATTTAGTGCGGATTTTTTTTAAGTATGGGGAAGATAAGTTTTCAAAACAAATTGCTCGTAAAATTGAGCAAATGCGTGAAAAGAAACTGATTGAGACTACTACGGAGTTGGCAGAGATTATTAAATCTGCTAAGCCTGCCAAGGAATTAAAGAAAAAAGGTCACCCAGCTAAACAGATTTTTCAAGCCATTCGTATTGAGGTCAATGATGAGTTGGGAGCGGCAGACGAGTCCATTCAACAGGCGATGGATTTGTTAGCGGTTGATGGGCGGATTTCTGTGATTACTTTTCATTCGTTAGAAGACCGCTTGACCAAGCAACTTTTTAAAGAGGCATCAACAGTGGATGTGCCGAAAGGCTTACCATTTATTCCAGAGGATTTACAACCTAAAATGAAATTGGTTACTCGAAAACCTATTTTACCAAGTAAAGAAGAACTAGATAACAATAATCGCGCGCATTCAGCCAAGCTGCGTGTAGCGCAAAAAGTACATAAGTGAGGATTGAGATGGCAAATAATAGACCAAGAACGACTAGCCAGCTACTTCAGGCGCGTATTCAAAGATTTTCTCGTGTTGAAAAGGCATTTTATGGAGCTATAGTGTTGACGGCAGTTATCTTAGCGACAAGCGTTGTCTTTATGCAAACAAAATTATTGCAGGTGCAACGTGATTTAACGACTGTCAATTCAAAAATTGAGGCAAAGCGCACAGAGCTAGATGATGCTAAACAAGAAGTAAACGAATTGATTCGTAGTGAACGTTTGTCAAAATTAGCAAGTTCACAGGAAATGACTCAGAATAATGAAAATATCAGAACGGCGGAGTAGAGCATGAATGGACTCAGAAGACGAATTTTAAACCATGCTTTGAAAAATCGTAGGAATCCTGGTTACAACCGTAGACGAGTAGGGAAAAATCTAAGCGTTTTGACGGTTTTTGTCTTTTTTGTTTTCCTAATCAATTTTGCAATTATCATTGGAACGGGAAAGAAGTTTGGCGTGAATTTAGCTGAACAGGCAAGTCAAGTGCATCAAATCACAAAGATCGTCCCAGCTAAACGTGGAACCATTTATGACCGTAATGGTTTGCCAATAGCTGAAGACGCGACTTCCTATAATGTTTATGCAGTTATTGATAAAAGTTATAAGTCAGCAACAGGAGAAATTCTCTATGTAGAAGAATCTCAATACGATAAGGTAGCTGATGTATTTAACAAGTATCTTGGTATGGACAAGGACTACGTCAAAAAACAACTATCTCGAAAAAAATTACAACAAGTTTCGTTTGGTGCTCAAGGAAATGGTATCAGTTATAGTAATATGAATACCATTCGTGAGGAATTGAAAAAAGCGAAAGTAAAGGGAGTTGATTTCACAACTAGTCCAAATAGAAGCTATAACAATGGGAATTTTGCTTCTGTTTTTGTTGGATTGGCTCAGTTACAAGAAAATAAAGATGGTAGTAAAACACTTGTTGGAACAACAGGTTTAGAAGCTGCTTTAAACAAGACGTTAGCTGGAACAAATGGTGTCATCACCTATGAAAAAGATAAAAACGGAAATATAGTACCGGGATCAGACAAGGTTTCAAGGCAAACACAAGATGGAAAAGATGTTTATACAACCTTATCTTCGGATTTACAGTCTTTCCTTGAAACGCGGATGAATGCTTTTGTGGAAAAAGCTAAGGGAACTTATGCCAGTGCCACATTAGTCAGTGCAAAAACTGGAGAAATCCTTGCAACGACGCAGCGTCCAAGTTTTGATGCTGATACAAAGCAAGATTTGACAAAAGACTTTGCTTGGTCTAGTGCTCTCTATCAAAATCAGTATGAACCTGGCTCAACGATGAAGGTTATGACACTAGCTGCAGCTATAGACAATAACACTTTCCCAGAAAATGAAACGTATAATAATAGTGGTTTACAAATTGCGGATGTAACGATTCGAGACTGGAATGTCAACATGGGACTTTCTGAAGGACAGACATTAACCTATGCTCAAGGCTTTGCTCTTTCTAGTAATGTGGGAATGGCTTCTCTTGAGAAAAAAATGGGTGACGAAAAATGGCTAGACTATCTTAGCAAGTTTAAATTTGGTCTACCCACACGCTTTGGAATGAATTATGAAGATTACGGTGGTCTTCCGGCAGATAATATCGTTACTTATGCAATGAGTGCTTTTGGTCAAGGAATTTCGGTTACTCAGATACAAATGTTACGTGCTTTTTCTTCCATCGCTAATGACGGTGTAATGGTTGAACCAAAATTCATCAGTGCAATTTATGATTCCAAAAGTGGGAGTGCGCGTAAGGCTTCTACAGAAATTGTCGGGCACCCTGTTTCCAAAGATGCTGCTAAGTCAACGAGAGACCATATGGTGACTGTCGGTACAGATCCTATTTACGGAACCTTATATAGCAAGGCAGAAGGTCCGATTATCAAAGTGCCTAATCAAAATGTGGCAGTTAAATCCGGTACAGCACAAATTGCCGGAGAAAATGGTAGTGGTTATCTGACAGGGGCAAATGATTACATCTATTCTGTTGTGGCAATGACACCAGCAGAAAATCCTGATTTTATCATGTATGTAACTCTGAAACAGCCCTCAGAATCTTTCCAACCAATCTTCTGGAAAGAAGTTGTCAATCCGGTGCTAGAAGAAGCTGCAGCGATGAAGGATACTTTGAACTTGACGACGCAAACCCCTATTCTAAAGTCGGTTTCAAAAGAAATGGCTTATAAAATGCCCTCTACTAAAAATACCAGCCCTGGTGATTTAGCAGATGAGTTACGACGCAATCTTGTACAACCTATTATCCTAGGTACTAGTAAAAATATTAAGAGAGTGTCTGTAAAAACAGGTGAGGCATTGAAATCCAATCAGCAAATTCTTGTCTTAACAGATGACTTTACTGAAATGCCGGATATGTACGGTTGGACCAAGAAAAATGTTGAAACATTCGGTGAATGGTTAGGCATAAAAGTGCATGTTAAGGGCAAAGGCTCTAAAGTCGTTGCCCAAAGTGTTAAAACCAACGCATCACTCAAGAAAATAAAAGAAATAACAATTACATTAGGAGATTAGCATGTTACAAGCTATCGTTGCAGGTGTTGTAACCTTTATTCTAACTCTGGTTGGAATACCTGCTTTTATTCGTTTTTATCATAAAGCCCATATTTCTGGGCAACAAATGCACGAGGATGTGAAGCAACACCAAGCAAAAGCGGGAACTCCAACCATGGGTGGGACTGTTTTCTTGCTAGCTTCCGTTTTGTCCGGTTTTGTGATTGCGCTTATATCAAGAGAACTCTCAAGCGCTGCCTTGATGATATTGTTTATTCTTGTTTTGTACGGCATTGTTGGTTTCTTAGACGACTTTTTAAAAGTTTTTCGCAAAATAAATGAAGGTTTAAATCCCAAGCAGAAACTAGCTCTTCAAATTATCGGTGGTATTGTTTTTTACTTCTTCTTTGACACCCACGGTGGAGGCGATTTGCTTAATGTTTTTGGTTTCCCACTTCATTTAGGTTATCTTTATATCGCTTTTGCCCTCTTTTGGTTGGTTGGTTTTTCCAATGCAGTCAATTTGACAGATGGCATTGATGGATTAGCCAGCATTTCTGTTACAATCAGTTTGACAGCTTATGCAGTTATTGCGGTGGTTCAGCATCGTTTTGATATTTTAATTGTCATTTTGAGTATGATTGGCGGTCTGCTTGCCTTCTTCATTTTCAATCATAAACCAGCTAAAATTTTTATGGGTGATGTAGGGAGCTTAGCACTTGGTGGTATGTTAGCAGCCATTTCGATGGCGCTTCATCAAGAATGGACGCTGCTCATCATTGGAATTGTCTATGTCTTTGAAACAACTTCGGTTATGATGCAGGTTTCTTATTTCAAATTGACCGGCGGCAAACGTATTTTTCGGATGACACCAGTTCATCACCATTTTGAACTGGGAGGTCTATCAGGGCATGGTAAAGCTTGGAGTGAATGGAAGGTCGATTTCTTTTTCTGGGGAATTGGTCTTGTAGCTAGCTTACTAACACTTGCAATTTTATATTTATAAGAGAAACGAGGTGGGGACAATATTATTTCTGCCTCGCTTTTTTGTGACGAAAACTTCGTCCCTACCTCACTAGTCTTCTAGATTGCTGAATAACCCCCCCTCTGAGAGAGGAGGTTAGAAACTAAAAAATGCAAATTTTATCTCTGGATGTCTCTTTTTTTGTTTTAAATAGCAGAAAATCCGAAAAATATATTAAAAAATCATGATTTTTCTTGTACTTATACGAAAAAAGTGTATAAATAGGTTCAATATTTAGTTGAAGGAGGGGAGTAGTTGCTATCTTCATAAAGTAGAATGGCTTATTTTTTAGTTTTAAAAGAATGTTTATTCAATTTGAGCCAAAGGATAAAATTTGTTATTTTTGTTTTTTATGTATTTTTCGGCTTGTTTTAATCATATTATGCAGCAAATAACTATTATTTTAAATAAATAATATTTTCTGTCAAAAGACAGCTCTTTACTTTTTGAAAATATTTCGGTATAATATTCAATGTAACAAGATGTGACATTAGAGGAGGTTTATCTATGAAATCATCAAAATGGATTATTGCAACAGGAGTTGTGCTAAGCGCTGGAATCCTATTATCAGGTTGTGGCAAGTCAGCTTCTAGCACATCAACTTATTCATACGTGTATACACAAGATCCAGACACGCTAAATTATCTGATGGCGAACCGTGCGACAACTTCAGATGTTGTGACTAACTTAGTTGATGGATTATTGGAAAATGACCAGTACGGAAATTTAGTTCCGGCGCTTGCTAAGTCATGGACAGTCTCCAAAGATGGCTTGACATATACGTATAAATTACGTAAAGATGCTAAATGGTACACATCAGAAAGTGAAGAGTACGCAAGTGTAAAAGCGCAAGACTTTGTAACTGGCTTGAAATACGCCGCAGATAATAAATCAGAAGCCCTTTACCTCGTTCAAGATTCTGTCAAAGGTTTAGATGCTTACATCAAGGGTGAAGCGAAAGATTTTTCAACGGTTGGAGTAAAAGCTCTAGATGACTATACAGTACAGTATACACTCAGCCGTGCAGAGACTTATTGGAATTCAAAAACGACCAATAATATCCTCTTCCCAGTTAATGCAGATTTCTTGAAATCACAAGGAAAAAATTTTGGTTCTGTAAAACCAACCAGCATTCTATACAATGGTCCTTATCTATTGAAGTCTCTGACAGCCAAGTCTTCTATGGAATTTGCTAAAAATCCTCATTACTATGATAAAAAGAATGTTCATTTGGATAACATTAAATTGACATATTATGATGGCTCTGACCAAGAAGCCCTTATCCGTAACTTCACAGATGGTGCCTATAGTGCAGCTCGTCTTTATCCAAATAGCTCTAGTTTTGCTTCTGTTAAGAAACAATATGCTAACAATATCATCTATAGTTTGCAAGATGCGACCAGCTACTATTATAACTTTAATTTAAATCGTCAGTCCTATAACCATACATCGAAGAAAACAGATGCTCAAAAGGCTGCGACCCAAGAAGCGGTGCTAAATAAAGCTTTCCGTCAAGCTATCAATTTTGCCTATAATCGTACTTCTTATGGTGCACAAAGTAATGGGAAAGACGGAGCGACAAAGGTATTGCGGAACACACTCGTGCCACCAACATTTGTTTCTATCGGTGATAAAACGTTTGGTGATGTTGTGTCTTCTAAGCTGGTAAACTATGGCTCAGAATGGTCAAACATGAATTTGGCCGATGCACAAGATGCTTATTACAATCCAGAAAAAGCTAAAGCAAAGTTTGCTCAAGCTAAAGCAGAACTGCAAGCAAAGGGTGTTCAGTTTCCTATCCACTTAGATGTACCAGCTGATCAGACAAGTAAAATTGGTGCTCAATGGGAAAGTTCCATGAAACAATCTGTTGAGTCTGTCTTAGGCACAGAAAATGTTGTCATTGATATTCAACAAATGAGTTCAGATGAATTAAATAATATCAGTTATTTTGCTAATACAGCTGCTCAAAAGGACTATGATTTGTATAATGGTGGTTGGTCTGGTGACTATCAAGACCCATCTACTTATCTAGATACTTTTAATATAAAAAATGGTGGTAGTTTACAAAACTTTGGTCTGGAACCAGGTCAAGAAAATGATAAGATCAAGGCAGTTGGACTGGACACATATACAGAGATGCTAGCAGAAGCAAATGTTGAAACCAACGAAGCTACACGCTATGAAAAATATGCCGAGGCGCAAGCATGGTTAATTGATAGTGGCTTGACAATGCCAAACCTCTCTCTTGGAGGGACACCATCTGTGACGAAAACAGTTCCATTTAGCCGTTCTTATTCATTAGTTGGAATCAAAGGTGCTTCAAGCAGTTATTTCAAATATGTCAAACTGCAAGACAAAATTGTAACAACAAAAGAATACGAAAGTGCTAAAAAGAAATGGCTAAAAGAAAAAGAAACCTCTAATAAAAAAGCGCAAGATGACTACGAAAATCATGTGAAATAAAACAAATGTAAGAAACTTCTATGAACGATAAGCTTCGTAGGAGTTTCTTTTTGTTGTTCCTATCTAAAGAACCTATATTGAAGAAGTCTCAAATAAGAGTTGGCTTTAGGGAGTGATTTTAAGTGCTGACAGATACATTTTTTCAAAAAAATTTCTTGACAAGAAGTTTCTATTCTGTTATACTAATAAGGTACCCAATCGCGGGGATGGCGGAATTGGCAGACGCGCAGGACTAAGGATCCTGTGACCGCTTTAGGTCGTGAGGGTTCAAGTCCCTCTCTCCGCATCAGGTAAGCTGGCTTCGGCCGGTTTTTTTGTTTCATTATTTTTGAAATGTGAGGAAAGAAAAACAGTTTTATAAGAGAAAACGCTTAAAAGATTAGGAAATGCTGGTATTTTTTCCTAAAAAGTGATAAAATAAACAATGTAAATGGGAAAACCCATAAAAATAAATAGGAGGCCTAATACTAATGGCAATCGTTTCAGCAGAAAAATTTGTCCAAGCAGCTCGTGACAATGGTTATGCAGTTGGTGGATTTAATACAAACAACCTTGAGTGGACTCAAGCTATCTTGCGTGCAGCAGAAGCTAAAAAAGCTCCAGTTCTTATCCAAACTTCTATGGGTGCTGCTAAATATATGGGTGGTTACAAAGTATGTAAACTTCTCATCGAAAACCTTGTAGAATCAATGGGAATTACTGTACCAGTTGCTATTCATCTTGACCATGGTCATTATGAAGATGCACTTGAATGTATCAAAGTTGGTTACACTTCAGTTATGTTTGATGGTTCTCATCTTCCAGTTGAAGAAAATCTTGAAAAAGCTCGCAAAGTTGTTGAATTTGCGCATGCAAATGGCGTGTCAGTAGAAGCTGAAGTTGGTACAATCGGTGGTGAAGAAGATGGTATCATCGGTGATGGTGAATTGGCTCCAATCGAAGATGCAAAAGCAATGGTTGAAACTGGAATTGACTTCCTTGCAGCAGGTATTGGTAACATTCATGGACCATACCCAGCTAACTGGAAAGGTCTTCACCTTGACCACTTGCAAAAATTGACAGAAGCTGTTCCTGGATTCCCAATCGTACTTCACGGTGGTTCAGGTATTCCTGACGACCAAATCCAAGCAGCTATCAAATTGGGTGTTGCTAAGGTAAATGTAAACACTGAATGTCAAATTGCATTTGCAAAAGCTACTCGTAAATTCGTTGCTGAATACGAAGCAAACGAAGCAGAATACGATAAGAAGAAACTCTTTGACCCACGTAAATTCTTGAAACCAGGTTTCGAAGCAATTACAGAAGCTGTTGAAGAACGTATTGACGTATTTGGTTCAGAAGGTAAAGCTTAATCGCTTACTAAATAAACAAGAAAATCTCGCCTTGTGCGGGATTTTTGTTTTTCTTTGAGTTATTTGATTGAATGTAGTGTGGGATTTATTATTTTTTCTTTTCCTCTTGACAAATCAAATTTGCATGCTAGAATAGATTTATACGTTTATTTCGCCGATTTAGCTCAGTTGGTAGAGCAACGCACTCGTAACGCGTAGGTCGTAGGTTCAAGCCCTATAATCGGCATTATTGAAGGTCTTCATTGAATTGAAGGCTTTTTTTGTTATTTATAAAGTGTTGTTGCGTAAAAAGGTGCTAGAATCTGGTCAACTTATGAAAAAGCAAGGAAGTTATTCAGATTTCACGACCAATTGCGTATCGAAATGAACCACTTACTGAAAACCGCTTGAATTTCACGAACCAATTGTTATAATAAAATAAAGAAAAACGAGGGGAGCATTTATGAAAATTCGAGTTGAGCTAGATTCTAATCTGGAAGAAGCAGAAATTGTCATTAAGGCACCTCGCTTTGATGAACAGATAGAGCGCATTCAGCGTTCTCTGGAAGAAGTTGCTAAGCCGTCTATTCTTTTTTACAAAGATACGAGCGAATATTATGTTGATTTAGCAGATATTCTCTTTTTTGAGACAGAGGGAAATAAGATTTTTGCGCATGCTCGAAATAATGCTTATGAAGTCAAACTGAAATTGTATGAGCTGGAAGAATGCTTGCCGCGGTATTTCTGCCGTATTTCTAAGTCAACGATTACGAACATTAAAGCAATTTATTCATTAGAGAAGTCTTTTTCAGGGACCAGCAGTATTCGCTTTTATGATACCCATAAGCAAGTGCATGTGTCTCGGCATTATTTTCAATTCTTAAAAGAAAAATTAAGTGAAATGAGGTAAATATTATGAGAAAAACATTGTTTGGAGTGGGGCTTTTGGTATTGGCAGGTTGGGTGCTACTACAAGGAAATTTTGGTATTCCAGTTATGGATTTCAATTTTTGGCCCATTCTCGTTGTGCTGGGCTTCGCTTACTTTGCGATTGAAAATTTTTGGAGAGGAAATTTATCTGGTGGGGTTATTTTAGCCATTATTTCCTTAATCGTTGCAAATAGTAGCTATCACTTTTTGCCAATCTCATCTGGAACGATTTTTTTAGCAGGGATTCTGGCTTCTATTGGTATTGGCTTAATTTTCAAACCAAAACGGATTTGGGGTGTTTATCGTGGTTCAAATGCTCATCGCACTATAAATGGGGATATTAATTTTGGAAGTGGTACGCGCTACATCAATTCGGAAGATTTCACCTATGAAACGCTAGATTGTACCTTTGGTAATGCCACAGTTTATTTTGACAATGCCACGATAAAAGGCGATTCCGCTACCTTTGATGTTGATGTATCTTTTGGGAATGCAACGTTATATGTGCCTAGTAATTGGCGTGTGGAGTTGGATGTAGACAATGCTTTCGGCACAGTTACCAATCCCCGTAACATCAATGAGAAAGACAAGACCCTCTATGTAAAGGGAGATGTATCTTTCGGTCGTTTGGGAATTATCTATATTTAAGACTGATGGATTGGGCTGCCTTGGCTAAATTTTGAAATATAGAGAAAATAGTCTTGCAAAATCTTAAAAATTGTGATAAAATTTTACGGTATGTGGTATAAAGCCCGTGAAACTAATCAGGAGGACAAGTATAAATGGCAAAAGTATGTTACTTTACAGGTCGTAAAACTGTATCAGGAAACAACCGCTCTCACGCAATGAACCAAACAAAACGTACTGTGAAACCAAATCTTCAAAAGGTGACAATCTTAGTTGATGGTAAACCTAAGAAAGTTTGGGCTTCAGCACGTGCCCTTAAATCAGGCAAAGTTGAACGCGTTTAATTTATGAAGAATCGGACCTCTGAGGTCCCTTTTCTTTTTGTACAAGAAAATAGATTTTTTAGGACAAGGAAAATCCCCAACATTGACTGAATACTTTCTAATTATGTACTCTCTCTTTTACAGTCCGCGTAAAATATGGTAAAATAAACTATAAAATACTTTTGAGGTAGAAACTATGACTGTAAAAATCAATACAAAAGATGGTCAAATCGAACTGACAGATGATGTCATTGCGACAATTGTTGGTGGGGCAGCAACTGAAATTTTTGGTGTTGTTGGAATGGCCAGTAAAAATGCCATTAAAGATAATTTCCAAGCTTTATTAGGCAAAGAAAATTATGCGAAAGGCGTTGTAGTAAAAACAACGGAAGAAGGTAGCATTGCTGTTGATGTTTATACAGTTTTGAGCTATGGTACCAAGATTAGTGAAGTGTCTAAAAATATTCAAGAGCGTGTGAAATTCAGTCTTGAAAATCAGCTTGGAATTACTGCTGAAACAGTAAATGTCTATATCCAAAATATTAAAGTTGTAGGAGAATAATCGTGTCAAATATTACTACTAGTTTATTTCAAGAAATGGTGCAGTCTGCATCTACTCGTTTGAATAAACAGGCTGAATATGTCAATTCTTTAAATGTTTTTCCTGTGCCAGACGGTGACACAGGTACCAATATGGGAATGACCATTGAAAATGGTGCAAAGGAAGTTGCGGACAAATCTGCTTCTACTGTTGGTGAAGTGGCTGGAATTTTTGCAAAAGGTCTCTTAATGGGTGCGCGTGGGAATTCGGGTGTTATCACGTCTCAGCTTTTCCGCGGCTTCTCTCAAAGTGTGAAAGAGAAGGAAGAATTAACGGGACAAGATTTAGCCCTTGCTTTTCAGTCTGGAGTGGAAGTAGCCTACAAAGCTGTGATGAAGCCGGTTGAGGGAACGATTTTGACCGTTTCTCGCGGAGCTGCAATTGGTGCCAAGAAAAAAGCAGAAGAGACAGATGATGCTGTTGAGGTCATGAAAGCAGCTCTTGATAGTGCTAAGGTGGCTCTTGCTAAAACACCAGACATGTTGCCAGTCTTAAAAGAAGTCGGTGTTGTGGACTCTGGTGGTCAAGGTCTTGTTTTCATTTATGAAGGCTTTTTGTCAGCATTGACAGGCGAATACATTGCGTCTGAAGAATTTCAAGCAACGCCTGCAACTATGACAGAAATGATCAATGCAGAACACCATAAGTCAGTAGCTAGTCATGTGGCAACAGAAGACATCAAATATGGTTATTGTACGGAAATCATGGTAGCCTTGAAAAAAGGTCCAACGTATGTTAAAGAATTTGACTATGATGAATTTCGCAACTACTTGAATGAACTGGGCGACTCACTTCTTGTCGTAAATGATGATGAAATCGTAAAAGTTCATGTTCACACGGAAGACCCAGGTTTGGTCATGCAAGAAGGCTTGAAATACGGAAGTCTTGTCAAGGTCAAAGTAGATAATATGCGCAATCAACACGAAGCGCAGGTTGAAAAAGAAGAGCGTGAAAATAGCCAGCCAACAGAAGAAAAAGAATATGCAATCATTGCTGTCGTTGCAGGAGAAGGATTGTCAGACATCTTTAAAGCGCAAGGTGTGGACTACATCATCTCTGGCGGGCAAACGATGAATCCTTCAACAGAAGATTTCATCAAGGCAGTTGAACATGTGAATGCTCGTCATATCATTATCCTGCCAAACAACAAGAATATCTTCATGGCGGCGCAATCAGCGGCTGAAGTGATTGAACAATCTGCTGCAGTGATTGAAACAAGAACAATTCCGCAAGGTTTGACTAGCTTGTTAGCTTTTGACCCAAGCAAATCTATTGAGGAAAATCATGATCGGATGACTGCTGCACTTGCAGATGTTGTCAGTGGTAGTGTGACGACAGCTGTCCGTGATACAACGATTGACGGTCTTGAAATTCATGAAAATGATAATTTAGGTATGGTAGACGGAAAAATTGTTGTTTCCAATCCAGATATGCTGACGACATTGAATGAAACGTTCAGTAAAATGTTAGATATGGATAGTGAAATTGTGACGATTTACATCGGTGAAGATGGAAGTGAAGACTTGGCCAATGAATTAGCGCAAGACATTACTGAAAAATTTGAAGATGTAGAAGTAGAAATTCACAATGGCGGACAGCCAGTTTATCCATATCTCTTTAGTGTTGAATAAATAGAATAACTGATGAAAAGGACGACTTGAGAGAGTCGTCTTTTTTATGACATTTGTCATGTTGAGCGATGACAAAATCATCTAGTGGCGATAAAAGAGTTGAGCTATAATGAAAGTAACAAGAGGAAATGTAGAGTTAGAAACCAAGTCTACAACCTGTTTTATTCTTCTTGCTGCAAGTAACTCTGTGGTAATTCAATCGTTGACCAGAAACTTTCCTGAGCCAATTGCTAGGAGTTCTGCATGGGTTGTATTTCCACCAAAGAAATAATGAGGAGAAAAAGATGAAGCTGATTGAGGTGAACCATTTATCTAAAAAGATTCATGGAAAAGATATTTTGAAGGATATTTCTTTTACGATTAACGATGGAGAATGTGTGGCGTTGATTGGTCCGAATGGAGCTGGGAAAACGACTCTCATGGATTGTTTGCTAGGGGATAAATTTCTTACGAGTGGACAGGCTAGTGTTCGAGGATTAAAGCCAACAGATGAGCAATTACAGCAGATGGTTGCTATTTTGCCACAAGAAAATACAGTAGTGGAAGATCTGAAAGTGAAAGAACTATTGAACTTTTTTCAAAATATTTACCCAAACAGTCTAACCAATCAGGAAATTGATGCTCTTTTAAAATTTACGGATAAGCAAAAAGAACAGTTGGCTTCTAAATTATCAGGTGGTCAAAAACGCTTATTTTCCTTTATTTTAGCTCTTATTGGTCGTCCGAAGATACTTTTTTTAGATGAACCAACTTCTGCTATGGATACGTCAACTCGCCAGCATTTTTGGGAAATTGTGGATGAATTGAAGAAAAAGGGTGTGACTATTATTTATTCTTCTCACTATATTGAGGAAGTGGAGCATACAGCAGATCGTATTTTGGTTTTGCATAAGGGCGAATTGATTCGTGATACGACGCCTTATGCCATGCGCAGCGAAGAACAAGAAAAACACTTTACTATTCCGCTTTCTTACCAAACTATTTTGGAAGGGTTATCTGAAGTGACCGAAGTTGAAATCAAGCAAAATGCTCTGTCCTTGGCAACTAGAAAGGCTGGTCAAGTGTGGCAAGTCTTGGTAGATAATGGCTGTACGATTGAGGAAGTAGAAGTATGCAACCGGACACTATTAGATAGTATTTTTGAGACAACGCAAGAGTAAAAGGAGATGTATCATGAAAAATATGACCAGTTTAATGAAGGTTGAATTGATTTTAATGAAGCGGCAGGCTGCTTATTACCTCTTGTCTATTGGTTTGCCTAGTGTCTTTTATCTGATTTTTTCAGGCGTGATGTCAAGCGACACACCAACCAGTGTACTTCGACTATATCTCTTTTCAATGACGGTTTTCAGTATCATGTCTAGTGCTTTCTTTAGTATTCCCAGTTCCTTGCAATCTGATAAAACCAATAATTGGCAAAAAATGATTCAGCACTCACCTGTTTCTATGGTAGAATATTATATATCCAAACTTTTCAGTGCCTTACTGACTTTCCTTCTTTCCATAGTCGTTGTTTTTTCTGTTGGGTATTTTGTTCGTGGAGTCAGTCTTCCTACAATGGATTGGTTAATCATCGCCCTAATTATCCTGTTCGGAAGTTTGGTTTTCATCGCCATGGGAGTATTAGTGAGTTTGCTTCCCAGCGCTCAGCTTATGTCTGTTGTGGGGAATATTGCCTATATGGCTTTGGCAGTCCTAGGTGGTCTTTGGTTTCCTTTGAGCATGTTCCCAGCCTGGCTTCGCTCTATCGGTAAATTGATGCCTAGTTATCAACTCATGCAGGTTGTATCTTCTTATTTGGAACATCGTGAGTTTAATGCCATTGCAGCACTGATTGTTCTGGTTTACACAGTTGGTGTCAGTCTGGTGGTTCTTCAACTTAAAAAACGGATTGAGGTAAAATAAATTTATGTGGAAAAAACTAAAAAATATTCACTATATGTTTCATATTGCTTTAGTTTTTATTGTCTTTCCAATAGCGGGTGTCATCGGTGGGGACTACTCGCTTTTGCTCTTGTTGTGGACAGTATTTTTTATCGGAGCTTATTACAATCTTCTACTCGATAATCATCCGTTTCATCAGTGGCTGTCTTGGTGGATAATGATTGCCTACATTTTTTATAGTTCTATTTGGCTAAATCCAAGTTTTGTTTGGTACATCTTTTATCTATCAAATCTACTAATCTATCACTTTAATGAAATTCCATTTAAATCTTGGCGCTTTTGGACCTTTTTTACCTTACAGCCAATCATTCTGTTTTCTATTTTTCTGAAAAATCCGAGTGATTTATCCTATCTGATATTTTTGATTGCGACCTTTTTATTTGCTGATTTATTGACCTTCGGATTGTATCGCATGCAGGTGGCTGAATTGCTTCAGGAGGAAAAAAGAAAGCAGAATGCTCAACTCAATCTGTTCCTAGCTGAAAATGAGCGCAATCGTATTGGACGAGACCTACATGATAGTCTAGGGCATACATTTGCTATGCTCAGTGTCAAGACAGAATTAGCACAACAGTTTCTTCAAATGAAATCCTATGAGAAAGCTGGTAAAGAATTGCAGGAAGTGCATGAAATTAGCAAGCAGTCTATGGCAGATGTGCGACGGATTATTGATAATCTAAAAACACGAACCTTGGATGAGGAGTTAGTGACTATTCAGGCTATGCTGGAAATGAGTGGGATTCAGGTACAAGTACAGCGTCAACTCAATATTGCTAGTATCGCACCAAATATTCAATCAAGTTTAAGTATGGTTTTACTAGAATTAGCAACGAATATCATCAAGCATGCTCAGGCAAGCAGTTGCCAAATTCATTTGTATTCTGAAAAAAATCGGTTAATTACAGATGTTGAGGATAATGGGAAAGGTTTCAAAATTGTCACAGGAAAAGAGTTGCATTCCATTCGGGAGCGTGTGGAAGCATTGTCTGGACAAGTAGAGGTTTTAAGTTATAAACAGCCAACTATGATTCGAGTAAACTTACTAATGGAGGGATACAAATGAAATTGTTAGTAGCTGAAGATCAAAGCATGCTACGGGATGCTTTGTGCCAATTGCTAGAAATGCAATCAGATGTGGAAACAGTTCATCAGGCTTCTAATGGGCAGGAGGCAATGGCCTTGCTGCAATCTCAAAAGATAGATGTAGCTATTTTAGATGTGGAAATGCCTAAGCAAACAGGGCTGGATGTGTTGGAATGGGTCAAGGTGCAGCAGTCAACCGTCAAAGTCGTTATTGTCACCACATTTAAACGTCCTGGTTACTTTGAGCGAGCGGTCAAAGCAGATGTAGATGCCTATGTTTTAAAGGAACGCAGTATTGCTGACCTCATGAAAACAATTCATACAGTATTAAAAGGGCAAAAAGAATATTCTCCTGAACTAATGGAAGCCATGATGACGAGTAAAAATCCCTTGTCCAATCAGGAAATTTTGGTTTTGCAAGCAGCAGCAAGAGGTCTGTCTAGTAAAGAAATTGCTCAAAAGCTTTATCTATCAAATGGCACTATCCGCAATTACATGTCAAGCATTCTAACGAAATTAGCAGCGGAAAATCGATTAGAAGCAGTTCGAATTGCGCAAGAAAATGGCTGGATTTAGTAAAGAGATTTAAAAAAACTTAAGCAAACTTATGGAGTGTTGCAACTATCGTTTCTGTTTGATAAACACTTATAAGTATGCTATAATCTTGGAAAAAGAAGATAGGAGTTTCATATCATGTTATTTTTAGTAGTACCAATTGTTGTTGTCGTACTCATTGTTATTCTTTTTAGTTCCTTATATGTTGTTCGTCAACAGTCTGTCGCGATTATAGAACGTTTTGGGAAATATCAAAAACTCAGTAATAGCGGGATTCATTTGCGTTTGCCGTTTGGTATTGACCATATCGCAGCGCGTGTACAATTGCGCCTCTTGCAAAGTGAGATTGTGGTTGAAACTAAGACACAAGACAATGTATTTGTCATGATGAACGTTGCGACACAATACCGTGTCAATGAAAATAACGTAACAGATGCTTACTATAAATTGATTCGCCCAGAAGCTCAAATCAAGTCTTATATTGAAGATGCATTGCGTTCATCTGTTCCTAAATTGACCTTGGATGAATTGTTTGAAAAGAAAGATGAAATTGCGCTTGAAGTCCAAAAGCAAGTGGCAGAAGAAATGTCTACTTACGGTTATATCATCGTAAAAACCTTGATTACAAAAGTTGAGCCAGATGCAGAAGTCAAGCAATCAATGAATGAAATCAACGCTGCCCAACGGAAACGTGTTGCTGCGCAAGAATTAGCTGAAGCTGACAAGATTAAAATTGTGACAGCCGCAGAAGCAGAAGCTGAAAAAGATCGCCTTCATGGGGTTGGTATCGCCGAACAACGGAAAGCAATTGTAGATGGATTGGCAGACTCAATTAAGGAATTAAAAGGTGCGAATGTTGAAATGAAGGAAGAACAAATCATGTCCATTCTTTTAACCAACCAATATCTTGATACATTGAATAATTTTGCAGATAATAAGGGAAATAATACAATTTTCTTACCAGCCAATCCTGACGGAGTAGAAAGTATCCGAACGCAAATTTTATCAGCTCTTAAAGCAAAATAAAGAATATTCTGAATTGTTTTATTCATCAAAATAGACAGCCTTTTCCATTGACAAAACAAACAAAAACCTTTACAATATTTAGTTAGAAATAATAAAATAGGAGAAGGAAATGGCTAAATCTAACTTTGAAAAAGTAGAATCAGTTGTTAGCTGGGTTCGTGATAAAAAAATTACGGGTTATCGTATCAGTAAAGAAACGAACGCTCGTGAAATGTCTATCATTGCCCTTGCTCAAGGCCGTGCTAAAGTGAAAAATATTTCATTTGAAACCGCTCTTGGATTGATTGATTTTTACGATAAAAACCACGAAAAGTTTGAAAACTAATAGTTGTATTTTTAGCAGGCTATCAGCCTGCTTTTTTTGTTTGCAATTGTAAAACATTATAATTTTATATGGAAATAACAAATAATTATAAAGCAGAAAGTTTATTTATTCGATTCCTATCTAATTCTTTAGAATGAATATTTTTACAGAAAAATGATAAACTGCTTTCTACAATACAATCTATTTTAAAAAATATTCTTAAAAATTAGAGTTTTATTTTTAACAAGAAAATGTTCTAATGAATGTGTATTCAAACATTCTGTTTTGTTTGAATAAAAATTAGTTTTTCAATTGACTTCTTAAAGATTTTGAAGAGAAAATAAAGACGAGACTGGGACAAAAGTCCTTAACCTCGTCAGATTTGTATGAGTTTCTTGCAAGTCGCAGTGGTTGAGTGGGTTCTATGCGGTTGATAAATCAACCTTTACAGCCCTACTCAACTGTGTGGGGCTGTAAAGGTTGTGGATTATCGTAAGTAACGTTGTAAAAATTCTTTTGTGCGTTCTTTCTTAGGGTGAGTGAAAATGTCTTCAGGTTTGCCTTCTTCAGCAATGATGCCTTGGTCCATGAAAATGACACGATTGGAGACATCACGCGCAAACTCCATTTCGTGCGTGACAACAATCATGGTTAAGCCTTCTTGAGCAAGGCCTTTCATAATTTTAAGTACTTCACCGACCATTTCAGGGTCAAGCGCTGAGGTTGGCTCGTCAAATAAAATAGCATCTGGGTTCATGGATAAGGCGCGTGCAATAGCAACCCGTTGCTTTTGTCCGCCAGAGAGTTGTTTTGGTTTGGCTTGCCAGTAAGGTTGCCCCATACCAACTTTTTCAAGATTTTCTTTGGCGATTTTTTCGGCCTCTGCTCGTTCTCGCTTGAGAACAGTTTTTTGTGCGACAATGGTATTTTCAAGAACATTAAGGTTTTCAAAAAGGTTAAAGCTTTGGAACACCATACCGAGTTTTTCACGGTAATGAGTGAGGTTATAGTTTTCTTCTAGTACATTTTCACCACGGTAAAGGATTTCTCCGCCACTTGGCTCTTCAAGGAGATTGATAGAGCGTAAGAAAGTAGATTTTCCACTACCAGAGCTTCCGATGATAGAGATGACTTCTCCGGAGTGGACGGTAAGGGAAATATCTTTTAAGACTTCATTTTGTCCGTAGGATTTTTTAAGATGCTTGATTTCTAAAATGGTATCACTCATGCCTTTACTCCTTTCGTTTGCATTTGATTAGCGCCCGTTGTGTAATCATCTGTGTCAAAACGCCGTTCTACATAGCGGAGAATGCGTGTTACCGTAAATGTTAGGACAAAGTAGATAACGGCAATAATCGTAAAGGTTTGGAAATATTGGTAAGTTTGGGTGGCAATCGTATTTCCTGAGAAATAAAGTTCAACAACGGAGATAACATTCAGTACGGAAGTATCTTTGATATTGATGACAAATTCATTCCCTGTAGCAGGTAGAATATTGCGCACGACTTGAGGAAGGACAACTTTGCGCATGGTTTGGTTATGTGTCATTCCCAGAGCAGTTGCGGCTTCAAATTGCCCCTTATCAACAGCAAAGATTCCTCCGCGGACAATTTCACTCATATAAGCACCCGTGTTAATGGAAACGATAAAGATGGCTGCGATTGTACGATCAATGGAAACTCCAAATGCCTGTGCTGTTCCGTAGTAAATAACCATAGATTGAACAATCATAGGTGTTCCACGGAAAATTTCGATGTAGACATTCAGGAACCAACCGAATAAAGTTTGTAAAAGAGCGAGAGCTTTATTTTTGGCTGTAGGAGCGGTGCGGTAAACACCGATTAAGAGACCAATGATGAGCCCTGCAATTGTACCAGTAATGGAAATGAGAAGGGTTAAGCCAGCTCCGCGCAGAAATTGGGGCCAGTTGTCTTTCAGAATCTTTGTCACTTGTCCAAAGAAAGTAGTTTTATCTTTGCTGGTGTCAGTTTCAACAGGTTGGTTTTGAATCATCTTGTCCATTAAAGCGACTTGGTCTTTGTCACTGATTTTAGCGATAGCAGCATTGACTTGTTTTAGGCGATTGTCGTTTTTGCGCATTCCGATTGCAATCGTAGCATCCTCTTCATTAACTTCAAAACCTTTTTTGAACTGAATCATTTTAAATTTTGAATTAGCGGATTCTGCTGTGAGGGCTTCGGGACGTTCAGAAATGTAGCCGTCTATCACTCCTGACTCAAGTGCTTGGCGCATTTGAGCGAAGTCGCCCATTGCAGTTTCTTGCTTAGCACCTGTCAGTTGGGAAATCAAATTGTAGAGGTAGACACCTTGTTGAGAGGTGATTTTTGCTCCTTTGAAGTCCTTCAACGTTTTTGCATTAGCATAAGCTCCGTCTTTGTTGACCAATACCACAGGCTCACTGGTATAATAACTATTGGAAAATGCGATTTCCTTTTTCCGCTCAGCGGTTGGACTCATTCCAGCGACAATCATATCTAATTTACCTGATGTCAATGCAGGAATCAATCCATTCCAAGAAGTTTTGACCACTAACGGTTTTTTGTCCAATGCTTTTGCGACTTGTTTGGCGATTTGGACATCGTAACCGTTAGCATATTGATTGGTGCCTTCGATTTTGACGGCACCATTTTTATCGTCATCTTGCGTCCAGTTGAACGGTGCATAAGCCGCTTCCATTCCGATTCGCAAGTATTCATCGGCTTGAGCTCTATTTGCAAATCCGAAACTAAGCAGCAGAAGTGCAAATAGAGATAAGAATAATTTCTTCATATTTTCTCCTCATCTAAAAATAGCTTCTTTTTATTGTACCGAAAAATGACATGCTTTTCAATATTGGGGAAACCCTTGCTTAAAAAATGGTATAATAAAGGCAATCAGTATAAGGAGATTACTAGATGAAAAAGTTTTTTTGGAGTATCATAATTTTTTTCTCATGTTTGTTCTTCAGTCAACGAGTCTTGGCGGTGAGTTATGATATTGAATCCTATAAAGGCAATTTACAGATTCATTCTGATAATACAGCGACATTTGTTGAAACAGTCACTTACCATTTTTCAAGCGACTACAGAGGACAAATCATTACTTTGGGGACGTCTGGTAAAGTTCCTCTGGGCTTTGACGTGGAAGGAAAGCCGACGATTCTAGCTTTAAGAAATGGACAACCAAAAACGGATATTACTGCTGTTCAGGAATACATTGCGGGTGGTTATAAATATAAAATTTATAATGCCGGTAATAAAGGAGACCGTGTAACCATTACGGTTACTTGGAAGTTGAAGAATATGTTGTTTGTCTACAATGATATTGTAGAATTGCACTGGATTCCAATTAGTGATTGGGATAAAAAGTTAAACAATGTAGAATTTCGGATTACTCCTCCAGCTACTTCACAACAGACCGAATTGTATGCTCACACGGGTTATTTTATGAAGCCAGCTCAAGTGACACGAGAGGGAGATAGCTATCTGATCCGTGTCGCTAGTATTGCTAAAAATAGAAATTTAGAATTTCATGCATATTGGGATCGATCGCTAGTAACTGTTCCTGAAAATAGTTTAGCTGTTACAAAACGCAATCGGTTGCAAGAGTTTCGTCAAGTTGAAAAGGAAGTTGCCACCAGTACAAAAAAATACCAGAGATTAGTAGACTGGGACTTACCACTTGCTTTGGTATTGGTTGGTCTAATTAGTTTGGTTTTTTACATTATTTTTCATCTTAGAACAAAATCCCGTGTAACGTTTCCTAAGCGTGCTCGTTTGTATGAAATACCGCAAGATTTGCCACCAATGGTCATTGCTTCCAATGTTTATTCGGTAGATTTGACAGAATTGGATCCGACTGAGCGACAAGCTACATCTCTGAAATTTGAAAATCTTGTCCAAGCTACTTTATTAGATTTGATTGATCGAGGCAATCTTGTTTTTACAGACGATACGAAGCAACCAAGGCTGCAAAGAGTGACGGATAAAGGTTTATCGGGTTTTGAAAAAGAATTTTTAAAAATGGCTATGGGCAACAACCAGCAGCTTCTTGTAAAAGAGCTATTTTCAGACTTTAAAATTGATAAGAAAGTGTATAACAGAGGTGAGGAAGCTGTCCGTAAAGCGGGCAACAGGGTAAAAAATCTCTTAAAATGTTATTTGAAGAATATTACAGAAAATGTGCATGAGATTATTGAGCGGGAGCAATTGCCAAATAATTACCGCCCAGTTGCTAAAAAGGAAATCTTGTATTTATATCTTTCAATCTCCTTGATGGCACTTATTATGGTTGCTTCTCTTGGCGTTTTGGCTTGGATTTTCTTGGAGTATGGACTCGTATTTTATCAATTTGTAGTTAGCATCTTCATTTCTGGCAGAATGCTGTATTACCTTTTGAGAAAATGCAAAATGGTGAAACGTGATGGAGTCCTAAATGAAGAAGGTGCTGAAAACTATTATTATTGGAAGAGTTTTGCCAATATGCTGCGTGATATTGCTCATTTAAAGGACACAGAAGTTGACGGAGTCATTTTATGGAACCGATTATTGGTTTATGCTACTATGTTTAATTGTGCTGATAAGGTGACCAAGGCTATGAAGCTACGTAAAATCACAATTGACAATCCGTCTATGAATGCTTTTGTTTATCAGGATATGTCGTATACCTTTCATACTAGCTCCCACGCTTTTGTTAGTTATGGCTCAGAAGCCAATTCAGCTAGTAGCTTCACTGTTTCATCAGGTGGTAGCAGCGGAGGCGGCTTCACTGGTGGAGGTGGTGGAGGTGGAGGCGGTGCTTTTTAAAAAGTGCCTCTATTCTCTCACTTGAAATTATGCTATAATGAAACAAATCAACCTTAGGAGAAGAACATGTTTATCATTGAAATTTTAAAATCCATCATCTTTGGGATTGTGGAAGGAATTACAGAGTGGTTGCCTATTTCTAGCACAGGTCACTTGATTTTGATACAGGAGTTTATCAAGTATAAAAATCAGAATACTGCCTTTATGGAAATGTTCAATGTCGTTATCCAATTAGGAGCAATTTTAGCAGTTGTAGTGATTTATTTTGATAAATTAAATCCGTTTAAACCGGGAAAGACAGCGCATGAAGTGCAGAAAACATGGCAATTATGGGCAAAAGTAGTGGTTGCGGCTGCACCTGCTGCTATTATTGGTTTGCCTTTAGATAGTTGGTTTGATGCTCATTTTTATAACTTCATTTCTGTTGCTTGTATGTTGATTATCTATGGTGTTGCTTTTATTTTACTGGAAAAACGTAATAACAACGTAGAACCGACAATTACCAGCTTAGATCGCTTGCCTTATAAAACTGCTCTCTACATTGGGTTATTTCAAGTATTGTCGCTTTTCCCAGGAACAAGTCGTTCAGGAGCAACCATTGTAGGTGGGCTTTTGAATGGGACCAGTCGTTCTGTGGTGACAGAGTTCACTTTCTTTTTGGGAATTCCTGTCATGTTTGGTGCCAGTGGTTGGAAGATTTTGAAATTTATTATCAAAGGAAACACACTTGGATTTGGGCAGTTCTTCTTGCTGCTTGTAGCAATGGGTGTTGCATTTGGGGTTAGTCTCTATGTCATTCGCTTCTTGACAGACTATGTGAAAAAGCACGACTTTACGATCTTTGGGAAATATCGTATCGGACTCGGTGTTTTGCTTATCGTGTACGGAATCTTTAAAGCTATTTTTTAAGTATTCAAAACTCAACAGTTTTTGTTGAGTTTTTTATTGGTAAAAGAAAATGAGGTTGTCTATTTTTTGTAAAAAAACCGAAATTTTAGTATAATGAAAAGACTAGAAGTATGAGGTAATGCGATGGAAATGAAGCAAATTAGTGATACAACGATTAAGATCACAATAAAATTAGAAGATTTAGAAGAACGTGGAATGGAGATGGCAGATTTTCTCGTTCCGCAAGAAAAAACAGAGGAATTTTTCTATGCGATTTTAGATGAGTTGGAAATGCCAGAGAGCTTTTTAGATAGCGGTATGCTCAGTTTTCGTGTAACTCCTAAACCAGACCGACTGGATGTTTTTGTCACCAAGTCTAAGATTGATAAGAATTTGAACTTCGATGATTTGGCAGATTTACCAGATGTAGAAGAGCTGTCTCAAATGTCTCCAGATGAATTTTTAAAGACATTAGAAAAAAATATTTTTGAGAAAAGTAAAGACGATATGGAGGCTGTTCGTTCTTTGGAAACGGCGGAAGCAGACGATAACACAAGCACTTCTGATATGGAAGAGTCAGAGGAAAATAGTGATGAGCTTACGCAAAAATATATCTATTACATTTTGAAATTTTCCAGCCTGAAAGAAGCAATTGTTTTTTCTAAGACAGTAGATTATGCTGTCAATACTTCGGAGTTGTACAAAATGGACGATCACTATTATTTGACAATTCTGGTTGATATTGAGGGACACCCGAAGCGTTATCCAGCTTGGCTCCTTGCCTCTATGCGTGAACATGCAGAAGACACAGATGTGACGAGAGCTGTTTTGCAAGAACACGGTTACTTATTGCTTGTCAACGAGGCGGTTGCCAGTCTTCAAAAGGTTAAATGCTTATGATTCCCTTCCCTTTAAAATTCATTTTGGTGTTGCTTGGAACCTTTTTCATCGGTGTGATTCTCACGCCTTTGGTGCGTCTATTGGCATTTAAGATAGGTGCGGTTGATTATCCAAATGCACGAAGAATCAACAAAAAGCCGATGCCAAGCAGCGGCGGTTTAGCTATTGTCATTGCTTTTTCGGTTGCTACACTTGTTTTTATGCCGATGATTGTGCAAGCGACCTTTCATGGAAAGGGGTATTTTGATTATATTTGGCCGGTTGTCTTAGGAGGCGGCATCATTGCTTTAACAGGGCTTATTGATGATGTGAAAGAGTTGAAGCCTTTAGCAAAGATGTCAGGAATTGTGTTAGCTGCTAGTTTGATTTGGCTATTGACGGATTTCCGTTTGAATCATTTTAAAATTCCTTTTGGCGGGCCGCTACTACACTTTGCTCCTTGGCTATCTTTCATTTTGACGGTTATCTGGATTATTTCGATTACTAATGCCGTCAATTTGATTGACGGGTTGGACGGATTAGTGAGTGGTGTATCCATTATTTCGCTGGTGACAATGGGGATTGTTTCCTACTTTTTCTTGCCAGATCACAATGTCTTTCTAACCTTAACTATTTTTGTCTTGGTCATGTCTATTGCAGGCTTTTTCCCTTATAATTATCATCCAGCTATTATTTATCTAGGAGATACAGGAGCGCTGTTTATCGGTTTTATGATTGCAGTTTTATCACTTCAAGGTTTGAAGAATGCGACAGCTGTCGCTGTGATTACTCCGATGATTATTCTGGGTGTGCCGATTACAGATACCTTTTTAGCGATTGTCCGTCGAACTTTATCTGGGCAAAAGTTTTACACACCAGACAAGCGACATCTTCATCATCGGCTGTTATCCTTGGGCTTAACACATCGTGGGACAGTCTTGGTTATTTATGGCATTTCTATGATTTTTGCCATGATTTCTCTTTTGCTAAATGTTTCGAGCCGTATCGGTGGGACGCTGTTAATTATTGGACTACTTTTTGGAGTGGAACTTTTGGTAGAACTAATTGGTGTTCTGGGTCAAAATCGGACACCACTCCTTAATGTTCTTCGGTTCATTGGAAATTCTGCTTATCGAGTAGAAATCAAAACAAAGTTCAGAAATAGAAAAAAGAAGTAGACTCGCACTTAAACAAAATCAAAGCCTTTTTGGCTTTTTTTTGCTATACTGGTAAGGTAGATTATGGATATGAAGAAAGGAAAGTTTGCCATGTCTGTGTTAGAAATCAAAGACCTCCATGTAGAAATTGAAGGAAAGAAAATCTTAAAAGGAGTCAATCTGACTCTTAAAACAGGAGAAATTGCAGCCATTATGGGACCAAACGGTACGGGGAAATCCACCTTATCAGCAGCGATTATGGGAAATCCAAATTACGAGGTAACCGAGGGAGAAGTTCTCTTTGACGGTGTCAATATCTTAGAATTGGATGTGGACGAACGAGCTCGCATGGGGCTTTTTCTGGCTATGCAGTATCCAAGTGAAATTCCAGGCATTACCAATGCAGAATTTCTGCGTGCAGCTATGAATGCAGGTAAAGAAGACGACGAAAAAATTTCTGTTCGTGATTTCATCATGAAATTGGACGAAAAAATGGAACTACTCAATATGAAAGAAGAAATGGCAGAACGTTATCTAAACGAAGGTTTTTCTGGCGGTGAAAAGAAACGTAATGAAATCTTGCAGTTGCTCATGCTAGAGCCGACTTTTGCACTACTGGATGAAATTGACTCTGGACTAGATATTGATGCACTGAAAGTGGTGTCTAAGGGCGTCAATGCTATGCGTGGTGAACATTTTGGTGCTATGATTATTACGCACTATCAACGTCTGTTGAATTATATTACGCCTGATGTGGTCCATATCATGATGGATGGGCGTGTAGTTGCTTCTGGTGGTCCGGAATTAGCTGTTCGTTTGGAGCAGGAAGGTTATGCCAAATTGGCTGAAGAACTTGGTTTTGATTACCAAGAAGAAGTCTAGTCAACCTTTCTTTTTACTTAGAAAAGATAGGAGAATGAAATGACAAAAGAAACCATTAAACATTTTTCACAAATGCATGCGGAGCCTGAGTGGTTGGCAAATCTCCGTCAAGCTGCCTTTGATAAAATAGAAGAGTTGAAATTACCAGTTATTGAGCGGGTGAAATTTCACCGCTGGAACTTGGGAGACGGCACGCTGTCAGAAAGTGAAACTCTTACAAATGTACCTGATTTCACAGCGCTGAATGACCATTTGACATTGGTTCAGGTTGGAACACAGACTGTTTTAGAGCAATTGCCGACTGAACTAGCGGAGCAAGGAGTTATCTTTACAGACTTTTACACTGCTCTTGAGGAAATTCCAGAAATCATGGAAAAGTATTTTATGTCTTCAGTTAAATATGATGAAGATAAGCTGGCAGCCTACCATACAGCTTATTTCAATAGTGGAGCGGTGCTCTATATTCCAGATAATGTTGAAATCAATCAGCCCATTGAAGGCATTTTTTACCAAGACAGTGAAAGTGATGTACCATTTAATAAGCACATTCTAATTATTGCAGGGAAACACTCCAAGTTTACCTATTTAGAGCGCCTGGAGACCTATGGTTCTGGGACTGTTCCCGTGACTGCTAATATTACGGTGGAAGTGATTGCACAGGCTGGTGCTCAGATTAAGTTCTCAGCTATTGACCGTCTGGGGGAAAATGTGACAGCTTATATCAGTCGTCGGGGCAAGTTGGACGATGATTCAATGATTGACTGGGCAATCGGAGTCATGAATGAAGGCAATGTGATTGCTGATTTTGACAGTGATTTATTTGGGCGCGGAAGTCATGCAGATATGAAAGTGGTGGCTCTCTCTCGTGGTAAGCAGATTCAGGGGATTGACAGTCGCGTCACCAATTACGGCTGCAATTCGATCGGCAATATCCTCCAACATGGAGTGATTTTGGAAAAGGGAATGTTGACTTTTAACGGAATTGGTCACATTATCAAGGGAGCTAAGGGGGCAGATGCGCAACAGGAAAGTCGAGTGCTCATGTTGTCTGACAAAGCACGTTCAGATGCTAATCCTATTCTTTTGATTGATGAAAATGATGTCACAGCAGGGCATGCGGCTTCTATCGGTCAGGTAGATCCAGAAGATATGTACTATCTTATGAGTCGAGGGCTAGATCAGGCAACGGCAGAACGGTTAGTCGTGCGTGGTTTCTTAGGTTCTGTTATCGTTGAAATTCCAGTCAAAGAAGTCCGTGCTGAGATGATTGAAACTATTGATGAAATTTTGGCTAAGAAATAAAAGATAGGAAAAGAAATGTCTAAACTTGATGTAGAAATCCTTCAGAGGGATTTTCCAATTTTGGATCAAATCGTCAATGATGAGCCCTTGGTTTATTTGGACAATGCGGCTACAACCCAAAAGCCTACGCAGGTATTAGAGGCGATTGCAGCTTATTACGAGAAAGACAATGCCAATGTTCATCGTGGTGTTCACACACTAGCAGAACGGGCAACGGCAGCTTATGAAGCTGCGCGGGAACGAGTGTGCTCCTTTATCCATGCCGCTTCAACGAAAGAAGTTCTCTTTACGAGAGGAACGACGACTGGGCTTAATTGGGTGGCGCGTTATGCCGAAAGTGTCTTGCAGCGAGGCGACGAAGTGCTGATTTCCGTTATGGAGCACCATTCCAATATCATTCCTTGGCAGGAAGCCTGTAAGAAAACAGGTGCTAGATTGATTTATGCTTATCTGAAAGACGGTATGTTAGATCTCGCTGACTTTCGGTCGAAATTGACTGAAAAGACGCGATTTGTTGCTTTGGCGCATGTTTCTAATGTACTAGGTGTGGTGAATCCCATAAAAGAAATAGCAGAGTTAGTGCACCAGGCAAATGCTCTTTTAGTGGTGGACGGAGCTCAATCAGTTCCTCACATGAAGATTGATGTACAAGACTTGGACGTTGATTTCTTTGCATTTTCAGGTCATAAGATGCTAGGTCCGACTGGTATCGGTGTTCTCTATGGCAAAGAAGAGCTACTTGAGCAAATGTCGCCTGTCGAATTTGGTGGGGAAATGATTGATTTTGTCTATGAACAAGAAGCGACATGGAAAGAACTACCTTGGAAGTTTGAAGCAGGCACACCCAATATAGCTGGTGCTATAGGTCTAGCTGTCGCCATTGACTATCTGGACAAGATTGGAATGGAAACAGTTCATCAGTATGAGCAGGAATTGATAGCTTACGTATTTCCAAAATTACAGGCTGTTGAGGGGCTTACCATTTATGGTTCGGAGGACTTGACTCAGCGGTCGGGTGTTATTTCTTTTAATCTAGCTGGGCTTCACCCTCATGATGTAGCAACAGCTCTGGACTATGAAGGCGTGGCTGTACGGGCTGGACATCACTGTGCTCAACCTTTGTTGAGTTACCTAGGAGTGGCAGCAACTGTTCGGGCTAGCTTTTATCTGTATAATACCAAAGCCGATTGCGATAAGCTCGTTGAAGCTTTACAGAAAACAAAGGAGTTTTTCGATGGCACTTTCTAAATTAAATAGTCTTTATAAAGCAGTTGTGACGGACCATTCAGCTCACCCTCATCATCAAGGTCGTTTGGATGGAGTGGAGCAAGTGAATCTCAACAATCCTACGTGCGGTGATGTCATCAGCCTGTCGGTTCAATTTGATGAGCAGGGCATGATTGAAGATATTGCGTTTGTGAATTCTGGTTGCAGTATTTCTACAGCTTCAGCCAGTATGATGACGGATGTAGTCCTAGGGAAGACAAAGGAAGAAGCGCTAGCTTTGGCAGAAATCTTCTCCCAAATGGTGCAAGGTAAGGACGATGAGCAGCAAAAGGAACTAGGAGACGCAGCTTTTTTGGCTAGTGTTGCTAAATTTCCTCAGCGTATTAAATGCTCAACCTTAGGCTGGAATGCTCTTAAAAAGGCAATTGAGGAAGCTGGAAATTCTGAAAAGTTGAGTAAATGAAGCTAAAATAAATAAGCTGAGACAAAAGTGCTCAGCTTTCTTTGTTTATATCGTTAGCATTACAGACGCAGTAGCTAATTGCTAAAAGCACTGCGTTGAGGTTACGGATAGAGCTTGAAAAGCAAGTCTCAAGGCGATTTGCTTTTCAAGCTTGGAAGAGTACTTTTGACGAAAACTTTGTTTTCTTTATCTGCCACCTCAACAGTCTCTCAGGCTATTGAGCAACCTTGTGGGAATGAGACTACAAACTAAAAATTTTTGATTTTGAGTTTTGTCACATTCCCAATTACTATTGAATGAGCTATAATATGTTCTATATCAACTTTTACAGCCTATTTGTCATCAAGTTACATTTGCTTATTTCCAACCTCAAAAGGTTCCTCAAGTCTTTCGAGCTATGCGGAGATGAACGATGAAATCAAGCTTCTACGAAATACTGATTTCTATTTCGCTCGTTTATAATTTTTCATTGACATATTGTACGAATTCATTCCACCATGATTTGAGGAAGAAAGGACGACCAATTTTCTCCGCTGAAAGCATGGAAATAGTTGGTGGCTTCTTGTCAAGATAGCCTTTTCCAATCAAATCATTATCAGTATAGGTCAATTTCCCAACAACGACACCCTTTTTTAAAGGAGTGGGATAACCGTTTTTATCAGTTGTAAAATGAACAGTCGGTTTTTTATGATTGTATCTCCGCACAATGGTGAGTTTTTCACTAGCAACAGCAGTGACTTCATCTTTTTGCCCGTTAATGATGCGGGCAGAGCTTTTATTGTAGGCTTCACCTTTTTTCACAAGAGTTTGGACTGTGAATTGTTGATAAATATAGGTCATAAATCTAGTGGTAGCCGTAAAGCGGGCATTCTCATCCTCATCTGCATGATCAACATTGAGGAGAACCGTAATCAAACGCATCCCTCTTTGCTGGATTGTTCCGACAAAGGAAGAGCCCCCTTTATCAGAAGTTCCAGTCTTGAGGCCATCTACTCCGGCTCGAAAGGTGGGCATGTTTTCGAGCATGTGGTTGGACGATGTAAGCGTCATGCCTGCAAAGTTAGACGTAGCTTTTTGGGTGATTTCTAGAACTTCTGGGTAATCAAGGATTAAACGCCGAGCAATAATGGCAACATCATGGGCACTCATTTTATTTTCGTCTTCTTTTTCCGAACCAGGATAAATATGTTCTTCTCCTAAAACAGAATTATTCAGCCCAGAAGCATTGACGATAGTAGCATCTTTGATTCCCCATTGTTGCAATTTAGCTTTCATCAAATCCACAAATTTTTTCTCACTGCCAGCGACTTTTTCAGCCAAGGCAATTGCTGAGCTGTTGGCACTTACTATTAAAGAAGTTTCTAACAATTCTTCGACAGTATATTTTCTAGCTTCCAAAGGAACGTTACTGGTGTCCGGATTAACGGTTAGTTGATAAGGGTAGTCAGAAATATCTACGGAAGTTTGTAAAGTGAATTTTCCTTGATGAATTGCTTCATAGACTAAATAGGCTGTTAGTAGTTTAGTAATAGAAGCAATTTCAACTGGCTGATTAGCATCTTTTTCATATAAGATTTTTCCAGTTGCAGCATCAACTGCAATAGCATGCTTAGCACCTACTTCAAAGTTGTCCGCTAAAACTGTAGGAGCTAGGAAGATCAAGAGAGTCGTTACAAGAGTAATAATAAATTTTTTCATGGTCATCCCTTTTTTGTAAACTTATTATTATTGTATCATAAAATAAAGAGAGCTTCATAGAAAAGGGAGGAAATAATAAGAGAAAAATATGATTCATTTTTATTTTTAAAGCAAGTTCTGGTATAATAGATAGGATAAGAGACGAATAGAGGAAAACATGAAATTTACAGAATTTAAGTTTAAAGATTACATTCAAGAGGCACTCAAGGATTTGAACTTTGTTGAGGCGACAGAAGTACAGGAAAAACTGATTCCAGTTGTCCTTGCTGGTCGGGACTTGGTGGGAGAGTCCAAGACAGGTTCAGGGAAAACACACACTTTCTTACTGCCGATTTTTCAAAAACTAGATGAAGGCACAGATAGTGTTCAGGTCGTTATTACAGCTCCTAGTCGTGAGTTGGCTAGGCAGATTTATCAGGCTGCACGCCAAATTGCTGCTTTTTCTGATAAGGAAATTCGAGTTGCTAACTATGTCGGTGGAACTGATAAAAATCGTCAGATTGGGAAATTGAGTTCCAGTCAACCACATATTGTCATTGGCACACCAGGACGCATTTATGATTTGGTCGAATCAGGTGACTTAGCCATTCATAAGGCGAATACCTTTGTAGTAGATGAAGCAGATATGACCTTGGATATGGGCTTTTTAGAAACAGTGGATAAGATTGCGTCCAGTTTGCCGAAGGATTTGCAATTTCTGGTCTTCTCTGCGACCATTCCGCAAAAATTGCAGCCATTTTTAAAAAAATATCTATCCAACCCGGTCATTGAGCAAATCAAAACCAAAACGGTTATTTCAGATACTATTGAAAATTGGCTGATTTCAACAAAAGGACGTGATAAGAATGCGCAGATTTATGAAATCACACAGCTCCTACAGCCTTATCTAGCTATGATTTTTGTCAATACTAAGACACGAGCGGATGAATTGCATAGCTATTTGACAGCGCAAGGTCTCAAGGTGGCAAAGATTCATGGGGATATTGCACCGCGGGAGCGAAAACGGATTATGAATCAGGTGAAGAACCTAGATTTTGAATACATTGTTGCGACAGATTTAGCTGCGCGGGGAATTGATATTGAAGGCGTTAGTCATGTCATTAATGATGCGATTCCGCAAGATTTGTCCTTCTTCGTTCACCGAGTGGGACGAACTGGCAGAAATGGTCTATCGGGAACAGCCATTACACTTTATCAACCGAGCGATGATTCAGATATTCGTGAGCTGGAAAAATTGGGCATTCACTTCATTCCTAAGATGATCAAAAACGGAGAATTTCAAGATACCTATGACCGCGATCGTCGTGTCAATCGTGAAAAAACGCAGGAAAAATTGGACACGGAAATGATTGGTCTGGTTAAAAAGAAAAAGAAGAAAATCAAACCGGGCTATAAGAAAAAAATCCAGTGGGCTGTCAATGAAAAACGCCGTAAGACAAAAAGAGCTGAAAATCGCGCACGCGGTCGTGCAGAAAGAAAAGCGAAACGTCAAAGTTTTTAGTCTTAAAATTTCTTTATCACTCTCATAAATAAAAACAATTATTCTTTATAGAACGAATGTGATAGACTAGTCTTGCTAGTCTATTTTTATCGTAGCAAATAATTGGTGAAATAAAAAAATTGTGATAGAATTAGACATTATCGAGAAAGGGAAGTTACTATGATTGTTACAACGGCGTTTTTAACCTCTAATTGGTATCAAGAATTGGTTCAGAAGATTCCAGACGGACAGCTTTTTAGCTGGCGCTCTGTGTTTGACGGACTACCAAGAATTATCGAAAAATTACCAACAACACTACTATTGACCTTGGGAGGAGCTTTTTTTGGATTGATGTTGGCTCTCATTTTTGCTGTTGTCAAAATCAACCGTGTGAAAATTTTGTATCCTCTGCAGGCCTTTTTTGTTAGTTTTTTGCGAGGGACACCAGTGCTTGTTCAGCTCATGCTGACTTATTATGGGATTCCTTTGCTTCTGAAGGCCATCAACTTGCGATTCGGTACGGGTCTGAATATCAATGCTATTCCAGCCTATCTATTTGCCATTGTAGCTTTTGCTTTTAATGAAGCGGCTTACGCTAGTGAAACCATTCGAGCGGCGATTTTGTCTGTTGATGCTGGAGAAATTGAAGCGGCTCGTAGTTTGGGAATGACAAACAGACAAGTTTACCGCCGTGTTATTATTCCCAATGCAGCTGTGGTTGCCACACCGACCTTGATTAACTCTTTGATTGGCTTGACCAAGGGAACTTCTCTGGCTTTTAGTGCAGGAGTTGTTGAGATTTTTGCTCAAGCGCAGATTTTGGGTGGTGCGGATTACCGTTACTTTGAGCGCTTTATCTCGGTTGCTCTTGTCTATTGGGGCGTGAATATTGTGATTGAAGCATTTGGGCGGTTTATCGAAAAGAAAATGGCGATTGAAGCGCCTGATAATCTCAATCCACAAATACAGGCGAAAGGAGATGTTCGATAATGATTCGTATTTCAAATCTCAGCAAATCCTTTTCTGGACAAATGGTTTTAAACAATCTTAGTTTAGAGATTCAAAAAGGAGAAGTGGTTGCTTTAATTGGTTCATCTGGTGCGGGGAAATCCACTTTCTTACGCAGTTTGAATTATCTGGAACAGCCAGACAGCGGCACGATTGCCATTGATGATTTTACTGTTGATTTTTCTACGATTAGCAAGGAAGAAATCCTAACCTTGCGACGAAAGTTAGCTATGGTGTTTCAGCAGTTTAATTTATTTGAGCGTCGGACGGCTTTGGACAATGTCAAAGAAGGTTTATTGGTTGTAAAAAAATTCTCAGACCAAGAAGCGACGAATCTTGCCAAAGAAGAACTGGCAAAAGTTGGTCTGTCAGACCGTGAAAATCACTATCCACGTCATCTGTCAGGTGGACAAAAACAACGTGTCGCTTTGGCGCGTGCGCTTGCGATGAAGCCAGATGTTTTGCTTTTAGACGAGCCAACATCAGCGCTTGATCCTGAACTAGTAGGGGAAGTTGAAAAATCCATTGCAGATGCAGCCAAGGCTGGTCAGACCATGATTTTAGTCAGCCATGACATGTCTTTTGTGTCTCAAGTGGCAGACAAGGTACTCTTTTTAGATAAGGGACACATCATTGAAATGGGTACTCCAGATGAAATAATGAACCATCCTAAAGAAGAACGCACAAAAGAATTTTTTGCCAGTTACAAACGGACATACATTTGATATAATAGAAAAAGAAGCCCAGTTGGCCTTGCTAGCTGGGTTTATTTTCAAGTTTGCGGCATTTGTTTTGAATGCCTTTAACAAAAATTAGGGAATAGAGGAGTGACTATGCTGTCTCGAGTTTTTTTACTCTATTTAGAGAGTTTGTTGATTACGGCACTATTGGTAGGGAGTTTTCTAGGATTATGGATTGGGCTTCGTGCTGTTCGGCGTGTTGATAAAACAATCAAAGATCGACAAGCTCATCTGTATGATATGCTATTGATTGCAGTGATGACGGTTCCGATTTTATCCTTTGCAATGATGGGGATTCTGCTTATCTTCAGAGCATAATGTTTGAAAAAAGAGCTTAATAACGTTAGAATAACAGTGATTACAATAAAGGAAGTAAATTTATGTACGACACAATTATTATTGGGGCTGGACCAGCAGGCATGACAGCTGCGCTTTATGCTGCTAGAAGTAATCTTAAAGTGGCTCTTTTGGAACGTGGCATTCCAGGCGGACAAATGAACAATACCTCAGATATTGAAAATTATCCTGGATATGCTAATATCAGTGGTCCAGAACTAGCCGAAAAAATGTTTGAACCGCTCGAAAATTTGGGAGTGGAGCATTTGTTTGGCTCTGTTGAAAAAATCGAACACCAAGGAGCAATAAAAAAAGTCTTTACAGAAGATGAGATTTTTGAAACCAAGACGCTTATTATTGCGACTGGAGCTGTTCATCGTCATCTAGGAGTTCCGGGTGAAGAAGAATTAAACAGCCGCGGGGTGTCTTACTGTGCAGTCTGTGACGGCGCCTTTTTTCGAGATGAAGATTTGCTTGTGGTCGGTGGAGGCGACTCTGCGGTGGAAGAGGCTGTATTTTTGACTCGTTTTGCAAAAACGGTGACGATTATTCATCGGCGCGATGAATTGCGAGCCCAAAAGTTACTGCAAGAACGTGCATTTGCCAATGAAAAAATTCATTTTATCTGGGATTCAGTTGTGAAGGAAATCAAAGGTGACAAGCGCGTTAGCAGCGTTATGGTAGAGAATGTCAAAACGGGTGAAATATCTGAACATGAATTTGGCGGTGTCTTTATCTATGTTGGTTTAGATCCAGTTAGTGAGTTTGCCAAAGATTTGGGCATTACCAATGAAGCAGGCTGGATTGTAACCGATAATCATATGAAAACGGCTATTTCTGGCATCTATGCTATTGGAGATGTTCGCGAAAAAGATCTTCGCCAAGTAACGACAGCTGTCGGTGACGGAGCGGTTGCAGGGCAAGAAGTCTACAAGTATATCACAGAGAATTTTTAGAGCGAAAGACCAAAATCATCTTGGTTCGTAGTCTCAGCCACGCAAGGCTTCTCAGCAGTCTCTCAGACTGTTTAGGTAGTGGATAAAAAACGAAGTGTTTGACAAAGGTATTCTTTCAAACTTGTAAAGCGAATGCCTTTAGACTTTCGTATCAGCCTCAATTGTACTCTAAATTGCCTAAGGGTAATAGAGTTTCTCCAAACGCACGATATAAACAAAGGAAGTTGAGCACTTGTCCCAGCTTCTTTTTGCTTAATAAAAACCCAGTAATGCATTGGAGGATTGGAAATGAAAGGGTTTCTTTTGATTTGTTCAATTCTCGTGCCCTCATAAATGACTAGTGAAATTGTCAGAATTGTGGTACAATAGAAAAGTTCATGTGAAAAGGAGGCTTCGTATGAGTGAAAAGAATTCTGAAAATAATAAAAATAAAATGGAACGTGGCTTAAAAAATCGTCATGTCCAAATCATTGCTATTGCTGGGACAATTGGAACGGGTCTCTTTTTGGGAGCAGGACGTTCGATTAGTCTGACAGGGCCGTCAATTATTCTCATTTACATGTTGACTGGCGTCTTTATGTATTTGATGATGCGGGCGATTGGAGAGATGTTGTATTATGATCCAGACCAGCACACATTTATCAACTTCATTACCAAGTATCTTGGGAATGGCTGGGGCTATTTTTCCGGTTGGTCCTATTGGATTTCTCTCATTTTTATCGGTATGGCAGAAATCACGGCAGTTGCACAATATGTCCAATTTTGGTTTCCGACTTGGCCGGCATGGCTGATTCAAATCGTCTTCCTTGCTGTTTTGAGTATGGTCAATCTGATTGCAGTCCGAGTTTTTGGTGAAGTTGAATTTTGGTTTGCCATGGTCAAGATTGTAGCGATTATTGCTTTGATTGTGACAGCGATTTTTATGGTGTTGACAGGCTTTAAAACGCCCAATGGTGTAGCCAGCATCAGCAATATCAGTCAAAATTTCCAATTATTTCCTAATGGTTTTATGAGTTTTGTCATGGGCTTTCAAATGGTCTTCTTTGCTTATCAAGCTATTGAATTTATTGGAATCACAACGTCTGAAACGGCAAATCCTCGGCAGGTATTGCCAAAGGCTATTAAAGAAATCCCCTTGCGGATCGTTCTTTTCTACGGTGGCTCTTTGCTTGCAATTATGGCGATTATCCCTTGGCGGGATTTAGCAACCACAGATTCTCCCTTTGTGATTGTTTTCAAGTTGGCAGGCCTTAAATGGGCTGCAGCTTTGATTAACTTTGTCGTATTGACTTCAGCTGCTTCAGCTTTGAACTCTACCTTGTATTCGACTGGGCGTAATTTGTATCAAATCGCACATGATTCACCTAATCGCTTTTTGAATGGAATCGGTGCTGGGAAATTATCCAGACAAAATGTTCCGCAAAACGCTATTTTGACCTCAGCGGTAGTGATTGCATTAGCTGCTTTTATTCAGGTGTTACCAGGAGTATCAGACTCCTTTGCTTTGATTACTGCTTCTTCATCAGGAGTTTATATTGCTATCTATGCACTCACTATGATTGCTCACCTGAAATACAGAAAATCAAAAGAATTTATGGCAGATGGCTATCTAATGCCAGCCTATAAGTTTCTCAATCCTCTTACTTTGCTCTTCTTTGCCTTTGTATTTATAACCCTCTTTTTACAAAAATCAACCGTTGTAGGAGCAATCGGTTCAGCTATTTGGATACTTGTATTTGGTATTTATAGCCAATTGAAATTTAAAGATAAATAATAATATAATAAAACCAAGGATAAATTTGCGACTTTTTTAAAGTTGTTCCAAATGCACCTTGGTTTTTAAGATGTTTTAAAACTGAAAATTTAAACAGCGCAATACAACAGAAAACTTGAGAATAGTTATTTAAACACCTAAAGTTGAACAAGATTTCCTCTTGCTCTTTTGATTTGTGGTATAATAAGTAAAAATATATCTTACAAGGAGTCGTTATGTATCCAGATGATAGTTTAACCTTGCATACGGATTTGTATCAAATCAACATGATGCAAGTCTATTTTAGAAGAAATATTCATAATAAACGAGCTGTTTTTGAAGTTTATTTTCGGAAAGAGCCCTTTCATAGTGGCTATGCGGTTTTTGCTGGTTTGGAGCGGATGGTTCATTATTTAAATCATTTGACATTTTCAGATAGTGATATTGCCTATCTTCGTTCTCTTGGCTATGATGAAAAATTTTTAGACTATTTAGCAAATTTGAAATTGGAATTAACAGTACGTTCTGCACAAGAGGGAGACTTGGTCTTTGCGAATGAACCCATTGTTCAAGTAGAAGGTCCTCTTGCTCAATGTCAATTAGTGGAAACTGCCTTATTAAACATTGTCAACTATCAAACCCTGGTAGCGACAAAAGCAGCTCGGATTCGCTCAGTCATCGAAGATGAGCCTTTAATGGAATTTGGTACACGCCGAGCACAGGAAATGGATGCGGCTATCTGGGGAACTCGTGCGGCAGTGATTGGTGGAGCAAATGGAACCAGTAATGTTCGTGCTGGAAAGCTCTTTGATATTCCAGTATTAGGAACGCATGCTCATGCTCTCGTCCAAGTCTATGGAAATGACTATGAAGCTTTTAAGGCGTATGCTGAAACGCACCATGACTGTGTTTTCTTGGTGGATACCTGTGATACATTCCGCCTCGGTGTTCCTGCAGCGATTCAAGTAGCGCGTGAAATGGGGGATAAAATCAATTTCCTTGGAGTGCGGATTGATTCAGGGGATTTGGCTTATATTTCTAAAAAAGTTCGCCAGCAGTTGGATGAAGCTGGTTTTCCAAATGCTAAAATCTACGCCTCTAACGACTTGGATGAAAATACAATCCTCAACTTAAAAATGCAAAAGGCAAAGATTGATGTGTGGGGCGTTGGAACTAAGCTCATCACGGCTTATGACCAACCAGCACTGGGAGCCGTTTATAAGATTGTGGCTATTGAAGATGAACATGGCAATTTGCGTAATACGATTAAGCTCTCTAATAATGTGGAAAAAGTATCAACACCAGGTAAAAAACAAGTTTGGCGGATTACTAGCCGTGCAAAAGGTAAGTCAGAAGGAGACTATATCACTTATGATGGCGTAGATGTGAATGCTATTGCCGAATTAGAAATGTTTCACCCAACTTACACCTACATCAATAAAACAGTGACAAATTTTGACGCAGTGCCTCTTTTGATTGATATCTTTAAACAAGGACAACTCGTCTATGAATTGCCAACCTTAACAGAAATCCAACAATATGCTCGCAAGGAGTTTGATAAGTTATGGGACGAGTACAAACGTGTCCTCAATCCGCAAGATTACCCTGTGGATTTAGCGCGTGATGTATGGCAAGACAAGGTTGATTTGATTGATCAAATGCGTAAAAAAGCGAACCAAATGGGAGAAACAAAATGACCTTACAAGAAACGATTATCCAGCAATTAGGCGTGAAACCTATCATTGACCCAGAGGAAGAAATTTGTAAATCCATTGATTTTTTAAAGGATTATCTTAAAAAACATTCTTTTTTGAAAACCTATGTTTTGGGAATTTCGGGCGGACAAGATTCTACTTTAGCAGGACGTTTGGCGCAATTGGCAATAGAGGAAATGCGTGCGGAAACTGGCGATGCTAGCTATCAATTTATCGCAGTGCGTTTGCCATATGGGGTGCAGGCTGATGAAGAGGATGCACAGCGAGCTCTTGCTTTTATCCAGCCGGATGTCAGTCTTGTGGTCAACATCAAAAAAAGTGCAGATGCTATGACAAAGGCGGTTGAGGCTACGGGAGCAACGGTCTCAGACTTCAATAAAGGCAATATTAAGGCTCGCAGTCGCATGATTGCGCAGTATGCTTTAGCAGGCTCTTATAAAGGAGCAGTGGTTGGAACGGATCATGCTGCAGAAAACGTTACAGGATTCTTTACGAAATTTGGTGATGGTGGTGCAGACATTCTGCCACTTTATCGTCTCAATAAACGGCAAGGTAAGCAACTGTTGGCTGCCTTGGGCGCTGATTCTGCCCTCTATGAAAAAGTACCAACAGCAGACCTGGAAGAAGAAAAGCCAGGCATTGCAGATGAAGTCGCTCTCGGTGTCACTTACAACGAAATTGATGACTATTTGGAAGGTAAAACCATTTCTGACCAAGCGAAAGCAAGGATTGAATCTTGGTGGCACAAAGGGGAGCACAAGCGTCATTTGCCGATTACAATCTTCGATGATTTTTGGAAATAAGCAGGAGAATTGTTCTGACTTATGTTTTTTAAAATACGTCGGTTACTAAAATCAGCTGTATAACAAAAAGTTAGGTGCGCCTAACTTTTTGTTTGAAGAATTTTGAAAATAAGATATAATAGTGTTTAGAATTAGAAGGAGGTATCTATGAATTCTATAGATCAACAATTTACAGATAAATTATATGCAAATTATGAAGCAACTGCTAAGTATGCTGCAATTGAAAATGCAGTTAGCCACAATGGTTTATTAACATCGCTTGAAAAGCGCAGCAGTGCAATTGAAAACAATCCTGTGTTTTCCATTGATTTAACTAAAGATAAAGTCAGCAATCAAAAAGCGTCTGGACGTTGCTGGATGTTTGCAGCGCTCAATACATTCCGTCATAAAATGATTGCAGGCTTTCAATTGGAAGAATTTGAATTGTCTCAAGCGCACACATTCTTTTGGGATAAATATGAAAAATCCAACTGGTTTTTAGAGCAAGTCTTAGCAACAGCTGACCAAGACTTAACCAGTCGCAAAGTGAAATTCCTCTTAGATACGCCTCAACAAGACGGCGGACAATGGGATATGGTTGTGGCACTTTTTGAAAAATATGGAGTTGTTCCAAAATCAGTTTACCCAGAATCCATTTCATCTAGCAATAGCCGTGAGCTCAACCAATATCTTAATAAATTACTCCGTCAAGATGCACAAATCTTGCGTGATTTGGTTACTAGTGGAGCAGATGCGACAGCTATTCAAGCTAAAAAAGAAGAGTTCTTACAAGAAATCTTTAATTTCTTAGCAATGTCATTTGGACTCCCACCTCGTACTTTTGATTTTGCTTATCGTGATAAAGATAACAATTTCCACAGTGAAACTGGACTAACACCACAAGCATTTTACAAAAAATACGTGGATTTTCAATTAGATGACTACGTTTCAATCATCAATGCTCCTACAGCTGACAAACCATACGGTAAATCTTATACAGTTGAGATGTTAGGAAATGTCGTAGGAGCACGTGATGTCCGTTATTTGAATGTTAATATGGAGCGTTTGAAAGAGCTGGCTATTGCTCAAATGCAGGCTGGAGAAACTGTTTGGTTTGGTTCTGATGTCGGTCAATCTAGCAACCGTAAAGCGGGCGTTATGGTTAACGACATGTACGATTTCACATCCAGCATGGATATTGAATTGACACAAGATAAGGCAGGACGTTTGGATTACAGCGAAAGTCTCATGACCCATGCTATGGTCTTGACAGGTGTTGATTTGGATGAAAATGGAAAATCAACAAAATGGAAAGTGGAAAATTCTTGGGGCGATAAGGTTGGAGACAAAGGTTATTTTGTTGCCAGCGACGACTGGATGGACGAGTACACTTATCAAATCGTTGTCCGTAAAGAATTTTTAACAGCAGAAGAACTAGCTGCTTATGAAGCAGAACCAAAAGTACTTGCCCCATGGGATCCAATGGGAGCTTTGGCTAGCAAATAAGAATAAAAAAGAAGCAGGATAAAGCTTTGAGACTTAATGAAAATCAAATTGCAAACTAAGAGATGAGTCGTAAGTAGATCAAAAGAGGAGCTTTTGAGATCGCAGATGAAACTGACGAAGTTTGAAGAGATTTTCATAAGGTATAAGACTGCTTCATGGTGATTTCATCAGGAATTGAAATATTAAAAACACGAACAATCTTATAGTCAGTTATTTACTAGTCTTGATTGTTCGTGTTTTTTAATTTTTACAAAACTCTGATTTGAAGGTGTTAACTTTTAAACGGCTTGGCTTTCAGGAACTTGTTCATTATCGGTTTCGTGAAGGAGGAGTTTCTGACTTTCCACCGCCATTAGGAGAACTTGCAGACGTAGAAGCACTCGGTTCTATACTTGATGAAGCAGAGCTGCTTGGTGACTCTTGGGTAGAACTTTCTTGGCTGCTTGAAGAAGATGATGATTCTTCAAGGCTCGAACTGGAAGTAGAATTATAATAATTTCCTTGGTATCTATTAGTGGAATTGGCTAAAAAGACATAATTTCCTCTACGATAAAGGCTGCTAGGCATTTCCCAGTCTTCTGTCCCGCTTTCAGACAAGTAAGACATCATCGCACGGTAAACATCTGTTGCGACTTTCACACCATCATCCAGAACGGGAGTAAGACGATTAGTGTAACCTGTCCATACCGCCATTGAATATTTCTGCGTATAACCAACAAAGAGTTCATCAGGAGTCACAACACTAGAGCCACCATAAGGCTTCGTTAGTTTCGCTAGTTCATCATCGGAATAGTTGGAGGTCCCTGTCTTACCGGCTTGGTAGACACCTGATATAGCTGCGTTGGTTCCTGTACCTGAAGTGAGAACTGTTTTCAGCATATTTGTCATCATGTACGCAGTTGTTTCTTTCATTGCGGTTGTGCCTTGATTAGAGAAATCTTTTGAGGTTCCATCGCTAAAGACAACACGGCTGACGTATTGAGGTTTATAATAAGTTCCTCCATTTGCAAAAGCAGCATAGGCAGCAGCCATTTTTTCACTGCTGGCACCATATTTCTTATCTGATTTTGTGGTATTACTTGAAATGGCATTTGCATAGACCATATCTGGATAATCAATGCCAAGTCCATTAAGGAATTTCTTTGATTTGCTGAGACCAACAGCTTCTAATGTTTTGACAGCTGGGACGTTCCGAGATTCCTGAAGTGCATACTGAATGGTGATGTTTCCGAAATACCGCATATCCCAGTTGTAAACCGGAGTAGTTGTTCCAGGATAATGATAAGGAGCATCACTAATATAAGCAGCCGTAGAAGTGTAAATGCCATTTTCAATGGCTGGAGCGTAATCCGTGATCGGTTTCATGGTTGATCCCCAGTCGCGATTGGTTTCAACCGCTTGGTTAGTACCAAAAGAGACATTTGAAACTTGATTTCGGACTCCTAGTTGAGCAATTACCTTACCAGTTGTAGCATCTATAATGGTAGAAGCTACTTGTAATTCATCATCTGGATAAGCAACATATTCATTGCTATTATAAATGTTCCAAAGGCGTTCTTGAGCTGCTCTGTTTACGTTTGTATACACTTCCATTCCCGTCGTCAGCAAGTTATAGCCTGTTTCTTCTTGGACTTGCTCAATAACTTGCTTTAAGTAGTTATCCATGTAAGCAGGATAAGAAGCCGAATTTTTCAAGCTTTGCAGACCATCTGTGACGGGCGTATTGACTGCTTTTTCATATTGCTCAGCAGAGATGTATTTGAGTTTATACATTTCTGACAATACAAGATTGCGACGATTTTTAGCAGCTTCTGGTTTTGTATAAGGATCGTATTGATTCGGTGCCTGGGGCATCCCTGCCAATAAAGCAGTTTGAGCTAAGCTCAAATCTTTCAAACCTTTGCCGTAATAACTTTGAGCAGCTGTTTGCATACCGTAGTTACCATTTGACATATAGACCTTGTTTACATAATACGTAATAATTTCTTGCTTAGTGGCTTTGCGCTCTAATTGAACAGCTAACCAGGCTTCTTGAATTTTCCGTGATAGTGTTTGGTCGGCGCTTGAAGTGGAGAAGTAGGTCAGTTTAATCAACTGTTGCGTCAACGTTGACCCTCCTTGTCGATTTCCTCTGCGCAGATTATTCAAGAAAGCACCCAAAATACGAACAGAGTCCACGCCGCGATGATTGAAGAAACGGTGGTCTTCAATTGCAACGATAGCTCGTACTAAGTCAGTTGGAATATCACTTGTTGCCGCATTGACCCTTTTTTCAGAACCTAAGTCGGCAATAAGATTGTTTTCACTATCATAGATTTTACTGGAAGTTGTGGCGACTAGTTTCTTTTCTGACAAGGCAGGTGCCTTGTGAACTTGATAGAGAAAAATTCCTCCACCAGCTACAACTCCAAGCATAAATAATGTAATGAGACCGATAGTTACATATTTTGCAGCTGTCAGTAAAGATTGCTTATTCATTTATTTTACCACCTAGTAAATTTTGTTGAATGATTTCAAGATACGGAATGCTAGGAAGACCATTCTGTGAGATAGAATATCCATGCTTTTGAATGTAGTCAAGTGGCATGGACTTTTTCCCCTTGTCAATCTTGAAGAAGTTAATTAAATAAGGAGCAGGAAGCAGATATGTCAATTTTAAGGCTGAAAAGTGCAATAAAACGAAACAAATTCCTCCTTGTTTGACGACTTGTTCCATGTGCTTGATTTGATGAGCATGAAAATTTTTCATCGGCATGGAAGCCTTTTGATGTGTTTCTTTTGCTTCAAAATCTATATAATGTCCTTGATAGACACCAGAATAGTCTGTTGTAGAGGCTTGTCGAAAGTAGGCTTCAACAATTTTTGCCCGACTACGTCTGGGATAATCCACTTTTACAATCTGAATAGGGGTTGGTTTCTTGTGAATGACCGCTAAATCGTGACTAAGATAATAATCATTCGTTTCATTGATCATTTTTTCAAACGACATTCCCCGATTCGCAAAGTCAACGGACTTCTTTTTGGGAAGTCTTAATGAATTTCGAGAGGGAACTTTATGTGGATAGTTGACCATATATCTCCTTATTGGTACAATAACATCACTCTATTATAACATAAAAAAGGAAATAAAGGGATAATTTAAGTGGTTAGCGTATTAATAGTAGGTTATCGGAATTTTGATTTGGGAATTTTTAATGACAAAGACCCTCGAATCAAGATTATTAAAAAAGCCATTCAGCGAGATTTGACGCGTTTATTGGAAGAAGGTGCGGAGTGGCTGATTTTTACTGGGAACTTAGGTTTTGAAGTTTGGGCACTAGAGGTTGCAAAAGAATTGCAGAAAGATTACGATTTTCAAATTGCGACGATTTTTACTTTTGAGAATCAAGGTGAAATCTGGAATGAAGCCAATCAAGAAAAATTAAGTTGTTTTAAACAGGTGGATTTTGTTAAATACGCCTATTCTCATTATGAAAATCCCAGCCAATTTCGTGATTACAATCACTTTCTACTCAGTAATACAGACGGGGCTTATATTTTTTACGATGAAGAAAATGAAACAAATTTAAAGTATCTTTACCAAATGATGAAGAAACAAGAACAATATTTTATCAAACAATTAACATTTGATGACTTGAATGAGGTCGCAGAAAATTTTTCCGAAAATTAGATGTTTAACCTTGATTTTTGCGGTTCATTTTTTATATAATTAAAGTAATGAACGAGAATGGAGAGAGAAATGGCTAGTATTATTTACACACCGAAAGATATTTTTGATCAAGATTTTAAAGTTGGCGTCCGTGGATATAGCAAGGTTGAAGTGGACGAATTTTTAGATGATGTCATTAAAGATTACGAAACGTATGCTGCTTTGGTAAAGGAACTGCGTGAAGAAAATGCTCGTTTGAAAGCAGAACTCGCTAAAAAGTCAAATGAGGCGGCAACTTCACCTTTGACGCAATCTATCATGGAACCCCCTCAAGTGGCATCTGCTACGCTGACAAATTTTGATATTTTAAAACGCTTAAATCGTTTGGAAAAAGAAGTATTCGGCAAGCAAATCTTAAATAACAAAATTTAATAAGTAATGTGCAATTTTTGGATAATCGCGTGAGAATATTTTATTTTCATGAGGAAAGTCCATGCTAGCACGGGCTGTGATGCCCGTAGTGTTTGTGCTAGGTGAAACAATAAGCCTAGGGACGGAAGTATCCGTTACGGCGACTGAAATGGCTAAGTCTTTGATAAGTCAAAATAGGTCTGAAAGTGCCACAGTGACGTAGTTTTTGTGGAAACACAAGAAGTGGAACGCGGTAAACCCCTCAAGCTAGCAACCCAAACTTTGGTCGGGGCACGGAATGCGTGGAAACGAACGCAGCATTCTGACTGGAAACAGTAGACAGATGATTATCGAAGGAAATGATACCTAGTTATTTCTGGAACAAAACATGGCTTATAGAAAGTTGCATATAGGTTTAGCTAGCGTATTATGCTAGCTTTTATTTTGAGAGGACGAATGAAAACGAAATTTAAGTTGATTGCGACTGCTGCGGCTGGTTTAGAGGCTGTGGTTGGTCGTGAAATCAGAAATCTTGGCTTAGAATGTCAAGTGGAAAATGGGCGTGTGCGTTTTGACGGAACTGTTGAAACCATTATTGAAACTAATCTCTGGTTGCGTGCAGCAGACCGCATTAAGATTGTTGTTGGCAGTTTTTCGGCTAAAACCTTTGAGGAATTATTTCAGGGGATTTTTGCTTTGGATTGGGAAAACTATTTGCCACTTGGAGCAAAATTTCCAATTGCTAAGGCAAAATGTGTCAAATCAAAACTCCACAATGAACCAAGTGTGCAAGCTATTTCTAAAAAAGCAGTAGTCAAAAAGTTGCAAAAGCACTATGCTCGACCAGAGGGTGTTCCCCTAATGGAAAATGGAGCTGAGTTTAGAATAGAGGTTACTATTCTGAAAGATATAGTGACGGTGATGATTGACACAACAGGATTCAGCCTCTTCAAACGTGGTTATCGGGCCGATAAGGGTGGCGCTCCAATTAAAGAAAATATGGCGGCTGCGATTCTGCTCTTATCCAATTGGTATCCAGATAAACCCTTGGTTGATCCGACCTGTGGTTCAGGAACTTTCTGTATTGAAGCAGCTATGATTGGCATGAATATGGCGCCGGGACTTCATCGCCATTTTGCGTTTGAAGAATGGAATTGGGTTGACTCAGACTTGGTTGGGCGTGTTCGTGCTAGAGCTTTAGGACAGATTAAGCAAGACATTCAGCTTGATATTTTAGGGACTGATATTGATGCACGTATGGTGGAGATTGCCAAACGAAATGCCGAAGAAGCAGGTGTTTCTGAGCAGATTGTTTTTAAGCAAATGCGTTTGCAAGATTTGCACACCGACAAGATAAATGGTGTCATCGTTTCCAATCCGCCTTATGGCGAGCGATTGTTGAATGATGATGCTGTGACCAAGCTTTATCAAGAAATGGGACAGACTTTTGCACCACTAAAGACGTGGAGCAAGTTTATCTTGACGAGTGATGAAGCATTTGAAACAAAATTTGGCAGCCAAGCCGATAAAAAACGCAAACTCTATAATGGAACTTTAAAAGTTGATTTGTATCAATATTTTGGTCAGAGAGTCAAACGTCAGATAGATTAGAAAGGATTTGCCGTGAGTAAAGACGAAAAACATTTGCCAGAACAAGAAGAAAAAGAATCAATTCTTGATTTTGAAACAGCTAAAGAAATGACAGTTGGTCAAGCTGCTAGAAAAAGCGAAGAACTTGAAGCAGGGGTGACGGAAGAGGACAATGTGCTGGATAAATACATTAAACAGCATCGTCAAGAAATTGAAGCAGGAAAATTTTCGGCTCAATCTGCAGAAGAAATGTCTGAAGCAGAAGATAAAGAACAACTGAGCCAGTTAGACTTGGCAGAATTTATCCAGGAGATGCACGATGAGGTTCAAGAGGAAGCCCCCCTAGAATCTGCAGAGGTAGCGTCTGAGGAGTCTGCCTTTGATGAAACAGTAGCTGCACTTGCAGCCAGAGAAGCAGAACCGCAAGAAAATTCGGAAGAAAACAGTACACAAACTCCAGAGGAGTTAGAGGCTGAGACAAAAATAATGGAACCAATTCAGCCTGAAATGGATGATATTCCTGTGAGTTCAACTGAGTCAACGGAAAGCTATCCGACTTTTACAGCGTTAGATGAAGAAATGGAAACGGAGAAAGTTCCATTTTATAAAAATAAGAAAGTCCTCTATTCTGCAGCGAGTGTTATTTTACTGGCTTTAATCGGCGGAACAGCTTATCTGTCTTTGAACAAAAAGCAAGCGAAAACAACCACAACTTCAACGAGCCAAACAAATAAATCTTCTACCGCTTCTAGCTCTGAAAATAAGAATTTGAAAGCTTTCAACAGCCTTTATGATTCATTCTTTACAGATGCCAATAAATTGGCTTTGAAAAACAGCAGTTTCGGAAACTTAAACAAACTAAAAGCAGCATTGGAAAAATTAAAAAACACCAACGAGTACAATGTTGCCAAAGCAAAATACGATAGCTTGGTCAAACAAGTTGAGGCTGTTCAAAATGTGAATGCGCAATTCACTTCAGCAGCTATTACAGATGGTGTTTTGGATACTAAAGCAAAGGTTAAGGCTGATGCCAAATTTACAGATGTCACAACTGGAAATACGGACTTGGATAAGGTGTTGAAATCTGCGATTAGCTTAGGAAAGAGTCAACAAACCTCTGCTCCTCAATCTGAGGCTGCCGCTGCACCGTCACAAAGCTCCGCTCAAGCACCTGTAGCAGAACAACCAGCTTCTGTACCAGCGCAAACAACTGCTCCAGCAGCAACAGCGTCAGGCACGAATTTACAGCGTCATTTAAGTCGAGTACCATACGACCAAACTAAAATTAACGACAGTAATAATCCAGCTTGGAATTTCAATCCTGGTGTGTTAGAAAAAATTTTAGCAACCTCACGGGAACGTGGCTATTTCACAGGAGATAATTATATTCTTGAACGTGTGAATATTATCAACGGAAATGGTTATTACAATTTATTTAGAACAGATGGAACCTACCTCTTTAGTATTAACTGTAAAACGGGTTATTTTGTAGGAAACGGCGCGGGTTACGCAGATGCTTTGGATTATTAGGAAACGTTTTCAAGCAAGATATTAGACACTAAAAATCTTATAGGCTATAATGGGCTTATAAGATTTTTATTTTATTATAAAACTAATTTTGGAGGTAATCTTATGTCACTTATTGGTAAGGAAATTGTCGAGTTTACAGCAGATGCTTATCACGCTGGAAACGGGAAATTTATCACAGTTTCTAGTGAAAATTTAAAAGGTCATTGGAGCGTCGTTTGCTTCTATCCTGCTGATTTTTCATTTGTTTGTCCGACTGAATTGGAGGATTTGCAAGAGCAGTATGCAGATCTTAAAGAACTAGGTGTGGAAGTTTATTCTGTTTCAACAGATACGCATTTTACACATAAAGCTTGGCATGATCATTCAGATGCCATCGGAAAACTTGAATATATCATGATTGGCGATCCATCTCATACCATTTCACTTGGTTTTGATGTGTTAGATGAAAGTGGATTGTCTCAACGTGGTACTTTTATCATTGACCCAGATGGAGTTGTACAAGCACTTGAAATCAATGCAGACGGTGTTGGGCGCGATGCGTCTGTCTTGATTGACAAAATCCATGCTGCACAATATGTACGGAGCCATCCAGGTGAAGTTTGCCCAGCTAAATGGAAAGAAGGAATTGAAACACTTACTCCAAGTCTTGATTTAGTTGGTAAAATTTAAGGAGGCTTATATGGCTTTAGATGAAACAATTAAAGCACAACTGAAGCAATACTTGGAACTTTTAGAATCTGATGTTGTATTTCAAGCTTCTTTAGGTCAAGATGAGCGTTCTGAGCAGGTGCGGGCTTTTCTAGAGGAAATTGTAGCAATGTCTCCACGTTTATCACTGGAAAATATAGAGACTAACCGCAAGCCAAGTTTTACCGTTACACAAGTGGGGCAAGCAGGGCGTGTGCAGTTTGCAGGACTTCCCTTAGGGCATGAATTTACATCTTTTGTGCTGGCTTTGCTGCAAGTCTCTGGTCGCGCACCAAAAGTAGAAGATGCTGTTATAAAACGAATTCAAGCTATTAAGCAGCTGCTTCATTTTGAAACTTATGTCAGCTTAACCTGTCATAATTGTCCAGACGTTGTTCAAGCACTGAATACAATGGCTGTGCTGAATCCAACTATCAGCCACACAATGGTTGAAGGGGGCATGTTTAGACAAGAAGTTGAAGACAAAAAGATCATGGCTGTCCCAACGGTTTTTCTAAATGGTGAAGAATTTGCAAATGGTCGTATGACCATTGAGCAACTGCTCGACAAGATTTCTGGACCTGCTTCAAGTGAAGAATTTGACAAAAAAGAACCATTTGATGTGTTGGTTGTTGGGGGCGGACCTGCAGGAAGCAGCGCAGCTATTTATGCTGCTCGTAAGGGAATTCGTACAGGTATGGTCGTTGAAACTTTCGGTGGACAAGTTATGGAGACTGTCGGTATCGAAAATATGATTGGTACGCCTTATACAGAAGGACCTAAGCTGATGGCGCAGGTAGAAGAACATGCCAAGAAATATCCAATTGATATCATGAAGAATCAACGTGTGAAAAACATCGAGAAAAAGGATTTGATTGAAGTGGAGCTTGAAAATGGAGCTGTTCTGAAAGCGAAAACAGCAGTTCTTTCTGTTGGTGCTCGCTGGCGAAATGTTAATGTTCCTGGTGAAGAAGAATTTCGGACGAAAGGTGTAACCAATTGTCCACATTGTGACGGTCCTATTTTCACAGGTAAAAAAGTGGCTGTTATCGGTGGAGGCAATTCTGGAATTGAAGCAGCAATTGACTTAGCTGGTCTGGCAGATCATGTTTATGTACTAGAATTTCTACCAACTTTGAAAGCTGATCAAGTGTTGCAAGACCGTGTGCATCAACTTGAAAACGTGACGGTTCTAACCAATGTGGCTACAAAAGAAATTCATGGTTCCGATCAAGTTGAAGCCATTACTTATCTCAATCGTGCGAATAATGAAGAACATAAAATTGAACTCAGCGGTGTCTTTGTTCAAATTGGTCTTTTGCCAAATACAGACTGGCTCAAAGATAGCTCAGTTGCTCTTAATGAACGCGGTGAAATTATTGTTGACAAACATGGTGCAACAAATGTTCCGGGAATTTTTGCGGCAGGTGATTGCACAGATAGCGCTTATAAACAAATCATTATTTCAATGGGTTCAGGAGCGACAGCAGCTCTGGGAGCATTTGATTATTTGATTCGTCAATAAAAAGAAAACGAGTAGGAAACTTGAAGTTCCTGCCCGTTTTTTTACTTCATACAAGATGACGCTCGAAGGCATCATCGGAAATGCCTTTTTCTAAGATCAGCTTGCACCATTCTTTAGCAGAAAAGAGACTGTGATCTTTGTAATTACCACAAGATTCGATAGTTGTACCAGGGACATCTTCCCACGTAGTGGTTTTTGCAATTTCTTCTAAAGAAGATTTAATGACTTTAGCAATTTCAGTTGAGCTATGTTGCCCCCACATAATCATGTGAAATCCTGTCCGACAACCAAAAGGTGAACAATCAATCATACCATCAATGTGAGTACGAATGAGCTTAGCTAGCAGATGTTCAATCGTATGAAGCCCAGCGGTCGGAATGGCATCTTCATTAGGCTGTACCAGACGAACATCAAAGTTGGAAATGATGTCCCCTTTAGGTCCCACCTCTTCGCCAATCAAGCGTACGTAGGGGGCTCTGACAATCGTATGATCTAACTCAAAACTTTCAACAATGACTTCTTTGACCATAAATAGAACTCCTTTTACTTTTAATAAATTATACCATATTTTGCTCTAGCAAAGAAAAAATTTTCTGCTTCACAAAGCCTGTCAGGAAAAAGGAATCACAAAAAAGAATGTGAAAACAGTCACGTATTTATAAGAATTTAGTTTGTGAAAAATTGATTTTTATGATAAAATAATTAAGAATTTTACAATTCAATATCAATAATTTGAGGTAAAAACATGGAAATAATTTTTGCAGGTGTTTTTGCCGTCATCATTGGTTTAGTCATTGGATATGTAAGTATCACAGTTCGCATGAAATCTGCGAAAGAAGCTGCGGAACTTACTCTTTTAAATGCTGAACAAGAAGCAACTAATTTACGTGGACAAGCTGAGCGCGAAGCGGATTTGTTATTAAAAGAAGTGAAGCGCGAAAGTAAATCCCTTAAAAAAGAAGCACTGTTAGAGGCAAAAGAAGAAGCCAGAAAATATCGAGAAGAAGTTGAGGCAGAATTTAAATCTGATCGTCAAGAATTGAAGCAATTGGAAAGTCGTTTGACAGAACGTGCGACAAGTCTTGATCGTAAAGATGACAATTTAACCAACAAAGAAAAAACACTCGAGCAGAAAGAACAAAGTATTTCTGATAGAAACAAAAACCTTGAGGCGCGTGAAAACAAACTGACAGAGTTGGAGCAGCACAAAGAAGCAGAATTAGAGCGTGTTGCTTCACTTTCACAAACTGAAGCCAGAGACATCATTCTCACTCAGACTGAGGATAAGTTATCAAAGGAAATTGCGATGCATATTCGTGAAGCAGAGCAAGAAGTCAAAGAACGTTCTGATAAAATGGCAAAGGATATTTTAGTCCAAGCCATGCAACGGATTGCAGGTGACTATGTTGCGGAGCAAACCAATTCAACAGTTCATCTGCCGGATGATACGATGAAGGGTCGCATTATTGGACGTGAAGGTCGGAATATTCGAACCTTTGAAAGTTTAACGGGTATTGATGTCATTATTGATGACACACCAGAAGTGGTGACTTTATCTGGTTTTGATCCTATTCGACGTGAAATTGCACGCATGACAATGGAAGCCCTGTTGAAAGACGGTCGTATCCACCCAGCTCGCATTGAAGAATTAGTAGAGAAGAATCGTCTGGAAATTGACCATAAGATTCGTGAATATGGTGAAGCAGCGGCTTATGAAATCGGTGCACCAAACTTACATCCGGATTTGATGAAGATTATGGGACGCTTGCAATTCCGTACGTCATATGGGCAAAATGTATTGCGTCATTCTGTTGAAGTTGCTAAGTTGTCTGGTGTCATTGCAAGTGAACTCGGTGAAAATGCTAACTTAGCTCGCCGTGCAGGCTTCCTTCACGATATTGGAAAGGCTATTGACCGTGAAGTGGAAGGTAGCCATGTGGAAATTGGAACAGAATTGGCTCGTAAGTATAAGGAACATCCAATTGTGGTCAATACAATTGCTAGTCACCACGGTGATGTAGAACCTGAAAGTGTGATTGCAGTTATTGTTGCAGCAGCTGATGCACTTAGTGCGGCTCGTCCAGGTGCTCGTAGCGAATCCCTTGAAAGCTATATCAAGCGCCTGCAAGATTTGGAAGAAATTGCCAATAGTTTTGAAGGTGTGAAAAATAGTTTTGCCTTACAAGCAGGTCGTGAGATTCGGATTATGGTCAATCCTGGTCAAATCAAAGACGATAAGATTACTATCTTGGCTCATGATGTGCGTGAAAAGATTGAAAACAACCTCGAATATCCAGGAAATATCAAAGTAACGGTCATTCGGGAAATGCGTGCTGTAGATTATGCAAAATAGACCTTGCTTAACATGAGCTACTCATCTATGATGTGCAGCTCCCTGTAAGCAAATGATGCCTATATTGATTTTCAAAAACAAGCACATATCTATGCGAAAAAGCAGTTGAAAAAATACTGCTTTTTTGTTACACTAGATAGAAAGACAATGAAGGAGAGATGATGGCGGATCGTGGCTTGTTAATCGTTTTTTCTGGTCCCTCAGGTGTGGGGAAGGGAACGGTTCGACGTGAGATTTTTGAAAGCTCGGATAATCAGTTTCAATACTCTGTGTCCATGACAACTCGTGCTCAACGTCCTGGTGAAGTGGACGGAGTTGACTATTTTTTCCGTACGCGCGAAGAGTTTGAGGAGTTGATTCGGCAAGGTCAGATGTTAGAGTATGCAGAGTATGTTGGCAACTACTATGGAACTCCTTTGACCTATGTGAATGAAACTTTGGATAAAGGGATTGATGTTTTCCTTGAGATTGAAGTTCAAGGGGCGCTTCAGGTGAAGAAAAAAGTGCCGGATGCTGTCTTTATCTTTTTGACGCCACCTGATTTGGCAGAATTACAAGATCGCTTAGTGGGACGTGGAACAGATAGTGCCGAAGTAATCGCCAAACGCATTGCCAAAGCAAGAGAAGAAATTGCTCTCATGCGCGAATATGATTATGCCATTGTCAATGATGAAGTTCCGTTAGCAGCGGAACGTGTCAAGCGCGTTATTGAAGCAGAGCATTTTCGAGTGGAACGTGTCATCGGTCACTATCAAGATATGCTGTCAGAACAACTTTCAGTAAGATAAGAATTTAGAAATTAGGTAAAGAATTATGATGTTAAAACCTTCAATTGACACCTTGCTTGATAAGGTGCCTTCAAAATACTCCTTGGTGATTCTTGAAGCAAAACGTGCTCATGAATTGGAAGAAGGAGCAGCTCCGACTCAAGAGTTTAAGTCTGTCAAATCAACACTTCGTGCTTTAGAAGAAATCGAATCTGGCAATGTCGGGATTCACCCAGATCCTGAAGGCAAGCGAGAAGCAGTTCGTCGACGTGCTGAGGAAGAACGCTTGCGCAGAGAAGAAGAAGAGCGTAAAATCAAAGAACAAATTGCGAAGGAAAAAGAAGAGGGTGAAAAAATTTAAGGTTGGGTCAGCTCAATCTTATTTTTTCTTTTACTGATAAATGAGAGGTGGTGAGAAAGTGCAGATTGCAAAAGTCATTGTGGATGTTCCTCTAATGCAGACAGATAAACCTTATAGTTATGCGGTGCCGAAAGAATTTTCGACTATGTTAGAAATTGGCATGCGTGTGCATGTGCCTTTTGGGAAAGCCAATCGCTTGATTCAAGGGATTGTCGTAGAGCTAGCAGAAGAAACGACAACAGAATTGAAGGAAATCGTGGAAGTGTTAGACTTTACACCAGTTTTAAATGAGGAGCAGCTGTGGCTGGCAGAAGAATTGAGAAAATCTGTCTTTTCTTACAAAATTTCAATTTTAAAAGCTATGTTGCCGGGGTTTCTGAACTCCAGCTATGATAAAATTCTTCATGCTCAACCCTCTTTGAATGAAGAAGATCGACTGCTCATTTTTGGCAATGCAGATCAGCAACATTTCTCATCGCTTGATAAAGAATTGCAGGCTAAGGTGATGCGTTTGACACGGCAAGGGGCGATTCAGGTAGAATACCAAGCGATAGACCAAAAACATATCAAAACAGAAAAATGGTATCAGGTTAATCACGAGATTTTAGCTCAATTGGTCATTCCTAATCGGGCGACAAAAAAGCAAGCCTTGCGAGACATTTTGCAAGTTCAGACTGGAATGCACCGTTTAGCAGATTTGAAAGAAACATTTTCACGGGAAATTATTCACTATTTTATAGAGCAAGCAGCTTTGCAAATCGTTGAAAAAGAGGTGAGTCGTTCTGAGGCTTATTTTGAAAATATTTCAGCGACTTCTGCCTTGGTGCTAAATGAAGAGCAGGAAGCTGCGGTTCAAGCTATCACGCAGCAGATCGGGCATGACGGCAAGCCATTTCTACTAGAAGGAGTGACAGGTAGCGGTAAGACGGAGGTTTATTTGCAGGTCATTCAAGAGGCGCTCAGCCGTGGCAAGACAGCCATTATGTTAGTGCCTGAAATTTCCTTGACACCACAAGTTACAAACCGCTTCATTTCGCGTTTTGGAAAGAAAGTAGCCATTCTTCACTCAGGTCTTTCAAATGGAGAAAGGTATGATGAATGGCGCAAAGTTGAGCGAGGAGCAGCACAAGTGGTTGTTGGTGCTCGTTCTGCTATTTTTGCTCCGTTAAAAAATATTGGTGCAATTATCATTGATGAGGAACATGAAGCGAGTTACAAGCAAGACTCCAACCCACGCTATCATGCGCGAGATGTCGCTTTACTACGTGCAAAGTACAATCAAGCCGTTCTGGTGTTGGGGTCGGCGACGCCGAGTTTAGAAAGCAGAGCGCGGGCTGGCAAAGGTGTGTATCACTTTTTGCAATTGACCAAGCGAGCAAATCCGCAGGCTCAGATTCCTGAAGTGGAAATTGTGGATTTTCGTGATTATATTGGACAGAATGAAGCTAGTAATTTCACGCCTGTTCTGTTAGAGGCAATCCAAGATCGACTAGATAAGAAAGAACAGGTTGTCTTGATGTTAAACCGACGTGGCTATTCTAGTTTTGTCATGTGTCGTGAATGCGGAACGGTTGACACCTGTCCAAACTGCGATATTTCCTTGACCTTGCATATGGATACGAAAAGTATGAATTGTCACTATTGTGGTTTCTCAAAAGGGATTCCCCACAGTTGCTCGAATTGCTCCAGCAGGAGCATTCGTTACTATGGGACTGGGACGCAAAAAGCCTATGATGAATTAGCAGAAGCCTTTCCGCAGGCTCGTATTTTGAGAATGGATATTGATACTACTCGGAAAAAGGGCAGTCATGAACAAATTCTCAAAGAGTTTGGAGACGGACAGGCAGATATTTTGCTGGGAACCCAGATGATTGCAAAGGGTCTGGATTTTCCAAATGTTACTCTCGTGGGAGTGCTCAATGCGGATACGGCTTTGAATTTGCCAGATTTTCGTTCATCTGAGCGCACCTTTCAACTCTTAACTCAGGTTGCTGGGCGTGCAGGACGAGCTGAAAAGGAAGGTCATGTGATTATTCAAAGTTACAATCCGAAGCATTATGCGATTACTTTTGCGAAAAATCAGGATTATGAGGGCTTTTATGCTTATGAAATGAGTATTAGAAAGCAGTTGGCCTATCCACCTTATTATTTTACGGTGGGACTTACCTTGTCTCATAAAATGGAAGCAGAGGTTGTTAAAAAGTCATACGAAGTTTTAAATATGATACGTTCTGGCTTGTCAGACAAAGTTCAGATATTAGGACCAACTCCTAAGCCGATTGCCCGCACTCACAACCTATATCACTATCAATTGATTATTAAATACCGTTTTGAAGAGCATTTGCAAGATGTGTTGAATCAGATTTTGGATTGGACTCAAGAAAAGGTCAATAAGGACTTACGTTTAAGCATAGACCATGAACCACAAAGTTTTATATAGCCTTATTTTAGCCTTTTTTAAAGAAATACACGACTTCTTCTGATATAATAGTAAAAAAGAATATGAGGAAACCATGACAAACATTATTTTTATGGGAACGCCAGATTTTTCTGCAACGGTGCTTAAAGGATTGCTGGAAAGCAAACAGTACGAGATTTTGGCAGTAGTTACACAGCCAGATCGCGCAGTAGGACGTAAAAAAGAAATCCGCATGACGCCTGTTAAAGAACTGGCTTTAGACTATGGCTTACCAATCTATCAGCCAGAGAAATTGTCTAAAAGTGCTGAATTAGATAGTTTGCTGAATTTAAACGCTGATGGTATCGTCACAGCAGCTTTCGGTCAATTTTTACCAAGCAAATTGCTAGATTCGGTCAATTTTGCCGTCAATGTGCATGCTTCGTTGTTACCAAAATATCGCGGAGGAGCTCCCATTCACTACGCCATTATCAATGGTGACAAAGAAGCCGGTGTGACTATTATGGAAATGGTCAAAGAGATGGATGCGGGTGATATGATTGCGCGTCGAGCGATTCCTATTGAGGAAACAGACAATGTTGGGACGATGTTTGAAAAGTTAGCGTTGGTCGGACGCGATTTGCTACTTGAGAGCTTGCCTAGTTATCTAGCTGGAGATTTAAAACCAGTTCCGCAAGACAAAAATCAAGTTACCTTTTCACCAAATATTTTACCAGAAAAGGAGAGAATTGACTGGACTAAGACAAATCACCAAATTTTTAACCAAATTCGAGGAATGAATCCTTGGCCAGTGGCACATACGCTTTTAAATGGAGAACGTTTTAAAATTTACGAAGCTACTCCAGTAGAGGGCTTAGGACAAGCTGGAGAAATCCTTGTTATCGGAAAAAAAGAATTGATTGTGGCAACTGGTGAAGGTGCACTTTCTCTTCAAACAGTACAGCCAGCTGGAAAGTCCAAAATGACTATCATTGATTTTCTGAATGGTCTGGGGCGGCAATTATCAGTAGGTGATTTCTTTGGTCAATAAAATAAAAACAGCGCGGCAAACGGCTCTTGCTGTTTTAGAAGAGGTTTTCTCAGAGGGAGCTTATTCTAATATCGCTCTTAATCAGGCTTTGCTAGAGGCGCCTTTAAGTTCTGTTGATAAAGGGCTTGTAACAGAAATCGTCTATGGAACGGTTGCACGTAAAATCACTTTAGAATGGTATTTGTCTCATGTTATTGAAAATCGAGATAAGTTGGATTCCTGGCTTTATATTCTTTTGTTGATGAGTTTGTATCAAATACAGTATCTTGATAAAATTCCAGCGCATGCGGTCGTCAATGAAGCGGTGGAGCTGGCAAAGGCACGAAAAAAGGGAAGCGAAAAGTTCGTCAATGCAGTGCTGCGAAGACTATTGCGGAACGGTGTGGCAGATATAGGCAGTATTAAACGTAAAAACAAACGCTATTCTATTCAGTATTCTCTGCCAGTTTGGCTGGTTAAAGTGCTGATTGAAGAGTACGGTGAAAAACGAGCTCTAGCCATTTTTGAGAGTTTATTTCTTCGAAATAAAGCCAGCGTTCGAGTAGTGGACCTAAGCCGTAAAGAAGAATTAAAACAACTGTTGCAGGCAGAAGATTCGCTATTAGCTCCGAGTGCGTTGGTGAAAAGCCACGGTCATTTTGCAGGGCATGCCTTGTTTGAGGAAGGTGCTACTACTATTCAAGACGAATCTAGCCAATTGGTTGCGCCAACTCTTGAATTGCGCGGCGATGAAAAAGTGTTAGACGCATGCAGTGCACCCGGTGGTAAAACCATGCACATTGCTTCTTACTTAACGACAGGACAGGTCACGGCATTAGATCTCTATGAGCATAAGTTGGCTCTGATAAAAGAAAATGCACAGCGCTTAGGTGTGGCAGATAAAGTGATTACGAAAAAGCTAGATGCGAGAAAGGTTTTTGAAACTTTTGGAGCAGACGCCTTTGATAAAATTTTAGTAGATGCGCCGTGTTCAGGAATTGGTCTAATCCGACGGAAACCAGATATTAAATACAATAAAGAAAATGCAGATTTTGCCTCGTTGCAAAAAATTCAGCTTGAGATACTGGATAGTGTTTGTCAAAGCTTGCGAAAAGGTGGTATAATAACTTACAGTACCTGTACGATTGTTTCGCAAGAAAATTTTCAAGTTGTTGAGCAGTTTTTGGCAGCTCATCCAAATTTTAAACAGGTAAAACTAGAACATAATAGACAGGATATTCTAAAAGATGGCTGTATTTTAATTACGCCAGAATTGTATGGAAGTGACGGATTTTTCATCAGTCAATTCAAACGAATATCCTAATAGGAGGAAACTGACAGTATGGAAATTTCATTATTAACAGATGTTGGTCAGAAGCGTACAAATAATCAAGATTATGCCAATCAATTTGTTAATCGTGCCGGTATGACAATGGTTCTTTTAGCAGATGGTATGGGAGGTCACCGTGCCGGTAATATTGCTAGTGAAATGGCAGTAACAGACCTCGGTGCCGCTTGGGTGGATACTCAAATTGATTCCATTAACGGCGTTCGTGAGTGGTTCGCAGAACATCTCGAAACAGAAAATCAAAAAGTTCATCAATTTGGTCAAGATGAAGAATATAAAGGCATGGGAACGACGCTTGAAGCCTTAGCAATTATTGGCAATCAAGCAATTTATGCTCATGTAGGAGATTCTCGTATTGGTTTGGTGCGTGGTGATAGTTATAAGCAGTTGACAAACGACCATTCTTTGGTGAATGAATTGCTCAAAGCAGGACAAATTACACCTGAGGAAGCAGAACGTCACCCACAACGCAACATCATCACGCAATCAATCGGTCAAAGAGGCGAAGTGCAGCCTGATGTTGGCATGATTAGCTTAGAAGATGATGATTACATTATTTTGAATAGCGATGGTTTGTCCAATATGATTTCAGAAAGTGAAATTTATGATATTATGACAAGCGATATTGCTCTTTCAGAAAAAGCGGAAACCTTGATTCGCTTTGCAAATAATGCAGGCGGTCTGGACAATATTACAGTTGCCCTGGTTCATTATCATAAGGAGGACGCAGAATGATTCAAGTCGGCAAGATATTTGCCGGACGATATAGAATCATCAAACAAATTGGCCGAGGAGGTATGGCAGATGTCTACTTGGCGAAAGACTTGATTTTAGACGGGGAAGAAGTCGCAGTTAAGGTTCTAAGAACCAATTACCAGACAGATCCGATTGCTGTAGCACGTTTTCAAAGAGAAGCACGCGCCATGGCAGACTTGGATCATCCTCATATTGTCCGGATTACCGACATTGGAGAAGAAGAAGGCCAGCAGTATTTAGCAATGGAATATGTGGCTGGACTTGACTTAAAACGCTATATCAAAGAGCATGCTCCTTTGTCTAATGAAGAAGCGGTTCGAATCATGGGACAAATCCTTTTAGCGATGCGTTTGGCGCACACGCATGGGATTGTTCACCGTGATTTGAAACCTCAAAATGTCCTTTTAACTCCAGATGGCGATGCAAAAGTCACTGACTTTGGAATTGCGGTAGCTTTTGCAGAAACGAGTTTAACGCAAACCAACTCTATGTTGGGGTCTGTACATTATTTGTCACCAGAACAGGCGCGTGGTTCAAAAGCGACCGTTCAGAGTGATATTTATGCCATGGGGATTATTTTCTATGAAATGCTGACAGGACATATCCCTTATGATGGAGATAGTGCTGTTACGATTGCCCTACAGCATTTCCAAAAGCCTCTACCGTCCATTATTGCTGAAAATCCAAACGTTCCACAGGCATTGGAAAATGTAGTCATCAAGGCAACGGCAAAAAAATTGACGGATCGTTATCAGTCAGTTGCAGAAATGTATGTGGATTTATCAAGCTGTTTATCTGCTGACCGTCGAAATGAGAAAAAACTAGTTTTTGATGACACGGCTAAGGCAGACACAAAGACACTGCCGAAAGTGTCACAAAATACTTTGACTTCTGCGACGAAGCCAACACCTGCTCCCACAAAAGAAGCAGTCAGTAGTAAACCTACGCCTAAGCCAAAAGCAAAAAAGAAGCGCCGTTTAAGAACACGCTATAAAGTTTTGTTATCAGCAGTGGTTTTAGTTATCGCAGCTCTGGTGGCTTTGGTCTATTTGAGTCCATCAAATGTAAAAATTCCAGATGTTACTGGAAAAACTATTGCCCAAGCACGTTCTGCAATCGAAACTGCAGGTTTGAAAGTTGGCAAGGAAAAAGACGAATACAGTGATTCTGTTAAAAAAGATTCAGTCATTCGCACCAATCCAGAAGCGGGAACGCAACGTCGTGAGGGCAGTACGGTGGATCTGATTGTCTCAAAAGGGACTAAAACTTTTATTATGGAAGATTATAAAGGTCAGAAAAGAGCAGATGCCATCAACAATCTGGTACAAAAATACAAGGTTTCAAAAGGTTTAATTAAAACAGAAGAAGTTGAGAGTAGTGAGTATGCGGCAGGAACAGTTGTTGATCAAACACCAGCAGCAGGCAGCACTTATGATTTGACTTCAAAGACCCGTATTACGTTAAAAGTAGCGAAGTCCGTTTCAAGTGTCACGATGCCAAGCTATATCAGTTCAACCTATGAATTTGCTTATAATAATTTGACGAAAGTGATTGGTATTCAAGGTGCGAATATTGAAAAACGTTCGATTACAACAGCTCCAACGGGTACACAGGCAAATACGATTATCAGACAAACCCCAGAAGCTGGTCAGTCTTTGAATTTGAAGAGTGATCGCATTGTCTTATATGTATATGAGCCAAAAACCGAAGATTCTTCAACATCTGAAAGTAGTTCACAATCTGATAGCAGCTCAGATAAAACTAGCCCATCCTCTAGCAGTTCGTCAGCTAGTGGTAATGATGGGAGCAGCTCAAAAACACCAGACACAAGTGCTAGTGCAAGTAATTAAAAAAGAGAGAGGATAAAATCGTAGTTTTGTTAAACCGATTTCCCCTCCCTCTTTTTTTACACTCGTTTTACATCATTGATAAGCATTGCTTCTGCTCAATCAAGTTTATCCAGTATATTGTAATTAAAAATGTTAGCTTCTAGGACTACAAACTAGAACTTTAAAATATTTTCTTCCAGTTCACTCCCTTCTTTTCATACCTTAGCCGGAGGAATTTTTAAAAGTTTTTGATACAATAGAAGCAGAAAGGTATCGAGGCTATGAGAAAGATCCAATTTTTTATCTTTGTTGAATCTATTCTATTAACATTTGCATTAGTGACGATTTTGTCTGGTCACTTTTCACGTGTTATTCTTTTTTTGGTGCTTTTCTTGTTGCTACTCTATTATTATTTTGGTAAACAAAGAGGAAATTTTCTGCTAGTAACTTCTACTATATTGCTTTTTTTCATTATTATGCTCAATCCTTATGTCATTGCTGCCTTGCTCTTTGCGGTCATTTATGGCATGATTGTGGCTTATCCTTACATTTATAAAGAAAATGGAGTGACGAATCTCATCTTTGATGATGCAGTAGAACAAAAACGTGAAAAAAATCAATGGTTGGGAAATCTTCATCATTTTGGCTCATCAGATACCTGTCGATTTGATGACATCAATCTTTTCCGTCTTATGGGTAAAGATACGATTCATTTGGAACAAGTCATTATCACAAACCATGATAATGTGATTATTTTGCGAAAATTTTTTGGAAATACAAAAATCATCGTGCCAGTTGATGTGGCAGTTAGCCTGAAAGTGAATAATCTATATGGTGAATTGCAGTTTTTAGATCAACCTGTTTATGAATTGCGAAATGAAAGTATCAGCCTAACGACACCGGACTTCAAGCGATCACATAAAAGCGTCAAAATTGTCCTGTCAACGTTTGTAGGGAATGTTGAGGTGGTTCGCAAATGAAAAAAGTCTACTACCTTTTGATTAGCTTTTATTCCCTACTCATTTTAGGACTCATTATTCATTATATTTTTAGTCTATTTAATTTTGACTGGCAACTGATTTTTAGTAATGTAGAGTGGCTAGAAAAATTTAGTTTCTTTGTAATTGTGCTGACTTTATCTCTGACGATGTTGATGATTTTAGGTGTTAAAGTGATTCAAATGGTCACTTTGTCTACCATTCAAACAAACCTAAAAAATGTTTTAGAAGGTCGAGAATTGCAAGAGATTCATCAGCCTGAAATTGATGTCTCTTTTCGGCAGATTTCAGAGAAATTAACTCATTTGACAGAAAATCTGCAAAAGTCAGAGAACCGCGCCCTGCAAAATGAGGAGACGATTATTGAGAAAGAACGCAAGAGAATGGCGCGTGACTTACATGATACGGTCAGTCAAGAACTTTTTGCTGCCAATATGATTTTGTCAGGTGTGACAGGTCAAGTGGAGAATTTAGATACAGATGCATTATCAAAACAATTGACGGGTGTATCAGGAATTTTAAATACTGCTCAGAGGGATTTGCGTATCTTGCTTTTACATTTGAGGCCGACAGAGTTGGAAGGGAAAAGCTTGGTTGAAGGGCTGAACCTCATTTTGAAAGAGCTATCAGATAAAAGCGATATTGAGGTAAGTTTTCACCATGATGTGCAAAAATTACCGAAACAGATTGAGGAGCATATTTTTAGAATTGCTCAGGAAATTATCAGTAACACGCTCCGTCATGCAAATGCGAATCATTTAGATGTTTATTTGTATCAAACTCGGAATGAATTGCAGTTGAAAATGACAGATGATGGAATTGGCTTTGAGCATACCTCGCCTGATGAATTGAGCTATGGTTTGAAAAATATGGAAGAAAGAGTAAATGATATGGCAGGAACAATGCAAATTTTAACCGCTCCGAAGCAGGGAGTGGCAATTGACATTCGTGTGCCGTTATTGAAAGGAGCTTAGGATGCAGATTTTATTAGTAGATGACCATGAAATGGTAAGACTTGGCTTAAAAGGTTATTTGGATTTACAAGACGATGTGGATGTAGTGGCAGAAGCTTCAAATGGTCGCGAAGGAGTTGAAAGAGCTTTGGAGTTGCGTCCAGATGTGATTATGATGGACATTGTCATGCCTGAAATGAGTGGGATTGAAGCGACACTTGCTATTTTAAAAGAATGGCCTGAAGCTAAAATTCTCATTTTGACTTCTTATTTGGATAATGAAAAAATTTATCCGGTTTTAGATGCGGGTGCTAAAGGATATATGCTCAAAACTTCTAGCGCGGATGATATTTTACGAGCGGTCCGAAAAGTAGCCAAGGGTGAACTTGCTATTGAAACAGAAGTCAGCCAAAAAGTAGAATATCATCGAAATCATATTGAATTGCACGAAGATTTGACTGCGCGTGAGCGAGATATTTTAGGACTACTGGCAAAAGGTTATGAAAATCAACGCATAGCAGATGAATTATTTATTTCTTTAAAGACAGTGAAAACACATGTGTCCAATATCTTATCAAAGCTAGAAGTGAGCGATCGTACACAAGCTGTTGTTTATGCTTTCCAACATCACCTTGTCCCACAAGATGACATTTAGTGGTATAATAGAAAACAGAATAATTGCTAGAGGGAGATTATGGACGCAAAATTAAAATACAAATCCAAGAAGATCAAAATCGTCTTTTTTGATATTGATGATACCTTGCGAGTAAAAGCAACTGGCTACATTCCAGAATCGATCAAAACGGTTTTTAAACAATTAAAAGAAAAAGGAATTTTGACGGGAATTGCTTCAGGGAGAGGAATTTTTGGTGTGGTGCCGGAGTTGAAAGCGTTGCAGCCTGATTTTTTTGTCACCTTGAATGGGTCCTATATTGAAGATAAAGCAGGAAAGGTTATTGCGCAAACCCCGATTGATCGAAATTTAGTAGAAACTTATATCGCTTGGACGAAGGAAGTTGGGATTGACTTTGGCCTCGTTGGTAGTCATGAGGCAGCGCTTTCGACGCGAACACCGCTTATTGACGAAGCCATTGATATTGTTTATCCTAATTTACCTATTCAGCCAGATTTTTATCAAGATCACAACGTTTATCAAATGTGGACATTTGAAGATATTGGAGATAGCTTGCAATTGCCTAAAGAGTTAGAAGAACAGCTACGATTGGTTCGCTGGCATCCACATTCATCAGATGTAGTTCTAACAAATGGTTCAAAAGCATCTGGAGTTGCGACAGTTGTGGAGCATCTAGGATTGAAACCTGAAAATGTCATGGTTTTCGGAGACGAGCTTAATGATTTAGAATTATTTGATTATGCAGGTATCAGCGTTGCTATGGGCATTTCCCATGAAAAGATCAAAGCAAAGGCTGACTTTGTGACAAAAACAGTAGAAGAAGACGGCATTTTTTATGCCTTAGAGGAGTTAGGAATGGTAGAAAAAGAATTGCATTTTCCACAAACAACGATTGAATTAGCGAAAGGTCCGAAAGCGACTATTAAAACCAACCACGGAGATTTGAAAATTCAACTATTTCCAGAGCAAGCGCCGAAGACAGTAGCGAATTTTATCGCTTTGTCAAAGGATGGCTACTATGATGGCGTGATTTTCCACCGCATTATCAAGGATTTCATGATTCAAGGTGGAGATCCAACTGGTACGGGTATGGGTGGCGAATCCATTTATGGTGAAAAGTTTGAAGATGAATTTTCACCAGAATTGTATAATATCCGTGGAGCACTTTCAATGGCTAATGCTGGTCCAAATACAAATGGCAGTCAATTTTTCATCGTGCAAAATAGCAAGATTCCTTATGCACAAAAGGAATTGGAACGGGGTGGTTGGCCAGCACCGATTGCTGAAATTTATGCAAGCAAAGGTGGAACGCCGCATTTGGATCGTAGGCATACTGTATTTGGTCAATTGCTAGATGAAGCTTCTTATCAAGTGTTAGATAAGATTGCGGCAGTTGAAACTGGTGCAATGGATAAACCGCTTGAGGATGTCGTGATTGAAACCATTAAAGTTGAGGATTGAGATGAAAATTGGTGAAAAACTAAAAGGCCAAATTACTGGTATTCAGCCTTATGGTGCTTTTGTGGAACTAGAAACGGGTGACATGGGATTGATTCATATCTCAGAAATTCGGACAGGATATATCGAAAATATCCATGAAATTCTGCATGTCGACGATCAAGTATTGGTGCAGGTGATGGACTATGATGAATTTTCGGGTAAGGCTAGTTTGTCAATGAGAACTCTGGAAGAAGAGAAGCATCATTTGCCTAAACGCCATCGCTTTTCAAATGACCGTTACAAGATTGGTTTTGCACCGCTCGCCAAAAGTTTGTCGACTTGGACAAAGGAAGCAATGGATTTTCTGAATCAATCAAAAGAAGAAACCAAATGACAAGAATTGTGATATTTTCACATAAAAGACCCCCTCGATAAGAGATTGTTGTGAGTACCTTATTGAGGGGGGTATTTATTCTCATACATTTTCAGGTGGATATCAATTCTGTATTCTTTGTTCAGGTCACTATCACATTAAAGCATATTCATCTGGCAGCATAATGGTTTCTTTTCCCTTGTTGTCCGTTACAAAGATTTCTCTCGGAAAAAATGGATCGAAAGCGTCATTAAAATCAAAAGAGACAGTAGTTGACATACTTGTTTCGGAAAATCGAAATGTTAATTTTCCTTGACGGTTGATGAGTTCAAATCGAAGAAGCTCATCTAATGCAAACACACCTTTTAAAAAATTATCAATGATGTACCAGAAAGAATCAATAATGTCATCTGGCAAACTTGTTACAACGCCAAAGCTGGCATAACGTCCACGTGTATTTGTAAAAGCCATTGTTTCTTCCTTTCTGTGCTAATTCATCAAAGTATTTTCTATATGATACATAAAATAAGCTTGAATTGCAAGAAATTGTTCTTTGAAAATCAAAAAGGACCAGAGGTCCCTTGGCAACTTTAGCGATTCTTTAGTTCTACATAACGTTTGTACCAAATATTGACATAGGCTTGTGAAAAAGGTCCACGCTCATTATTAATCCAGTCTACTAAGATTTTCACATTCTCCTTGAGAATGTAATCTAAATCAGTGGAGTAGTTCATTTGCCGCTTGTGGCGCTCGTATTCATCTACATCCAGCAATCGCTTTTCACCATTGGTGAAGACTTTGACATCTAAATCATAATCTATGTATTTTAATGCTTCTGCATCAAGATAATAGGGACTGGCTAGATTGCAATAGTAGGAAATCCCATTTTCGCGAATCATAGCGATAATGTTAAACCAATATTTTTTATGAAAATAGACAATAGCTGGCTCGCGTGTCACCCAACGCCGCCCGTCACTTTCTGTGACCAAGGTATGGTCGTTGACACCAATAATGGCGTTTTCTGTTGTTTTTAGTACCATGGTGTCGCGCCAAGTGCGGTGCAGACTTCCATTATGCTTATAACTTTGAATTGTAATAAAGTCGCCTTCTTTTGGAAGCTTCATCATCTACCAACTTTCTACAATTTATCAGGTTATCGCTTTTATTGTAACATATTTTCATGAAAAAACATAAATAAACCTTACATTTTTTGTAGATATTCTTTGAGAGCGCTTGCAATGTCGGAGAAATCATAGCCTTTGCGTGCGAGTGCTTGGGTGAGGCGTTGTTTTAACTCATATTCGTCATATTTTTTAGAATATTTGCGGTATTGCTTGTCTAATTCTTTGTACAGTAATTTCTGCTGAATTTCCTCATCTTCTTTGATGTCTAAGGTTTGATAAGCTGCCTTAGCTTCGGTATAGGAAAAGCCTTTGCTCAACATAGATTGAAGAATTTTATCCTGCAGGGCCTTACTTGGTAGTTTGCTTTGATAGTTGCGGAGTAGTTTTGCAGCGACTTTTTGGCTTACTTCTGTAAAATCAAATTTGCATAATTCTTCATCAATAATAGGAGCTGTGATACCTTTTTGAGCCAATTTTTGCTTGAGGACAAAAGCACCTTTATCACCAGATAGAAGATTGGAATGAATAAAGGAATAAGCATATTGTCTGTCATCTATCCAATTATCTTTTATGAGAATCGTTAGGACTTTCTCGATAGTATCTAAGGAAATCTCGTGTTTTGTCAAATAATCCCGCACTTCTTTGACAGTTCTTTGCTTGAAAGAAAGATAATATAAAGCTAGATTTTTTCCGTAAGAAAACTGTGCGTAGTTCTGAATTTCTTTTAATTCTTGCTCACTAATGTTCATGCCTTTTGATAACATAAAGTGAACGATAGTATCTTCAGTGATGTAAATTTTGTCAGTTTCGTCCAATTCTAAAAGATAGAGACGCTTTTTCTTTTCAATTTTAGTGATTTTCATAATCATTCTTTCGATAACTTGTGTGAAATTTGGAGCTAATGAATGGGATAGTAAGTGTGACTATTAGCCAAATGCTTCAAAAGCTGCGATAAGTCGTAATTTCTCGGAGTTGATATTTTCTCGACCATAGTAGTCCAAAAATAGGTCGCCATATTTTGGATTGCCTAGATTATAATTCAGTGACCAGATAGCCCAGTAAAGGTCAATGTGGCGATCGCTAAAGCCAGATAGCCCAACATCAATGAAACAGGAGAACGTCTTAGCGTCTTTTAAGATAAAGTTGGGCAAACAAGCGTCACCGTGAATAAATGCATCTCTTGTAAGAAGATGTCCCTGTTCTTGGATAAGCTGATAGGCTCCTTTTCTACTGCGAATCTGAAATTGTGGCAGGAGAGCTTTTTCATAGAAAAGCCCTTTTTGATAATTCTCTTCCGCTAGCTGAATATAGTTCTTTAGAAGTGAGTTTGTGGGAAAGTGGACTGGTTGGAGGTTATGGAGCTGTCTTAGCGCTGTTGCCATGGTTTGGCAGAGGACTTCTGGTTGGTCTAGCACTTCCAATCCTGATATGCCGGATGCTTCTTTAGTGAGCAAGTAGTCCCTGTCTTGGCTGATGTATGTCAATACAGGAACACCGAGCCCTTGTTTGTCAAACCATTTAGCACATTGTGCCTCTCGTGCTAGCTTTCCTTTTTGGTCTATTTTAAGATAGTAGCTTGTGTCTAGATAAAGCACGGTTGCGCCTGAGTGGGAAGAACTGTCATACAAAGTGGCTTTCTCTGTATATATTCGTAATTCTTCTGGGAATTGAGAAATTGTGAGAGTTACTTTTTCTTTTTTCATACTGATTATTGTACCATATTCTCAACATTATCGTGTTGGCATGGTATAATAGGCTTATGAATCTGAAAGTAAAACAAAAAATCCCCTTGAAAATCAAAAAAATGGGAATCAACGGGGAAGGGATTGGATTTTATAAAAAGACATTGGTCTTTGTACCAGGTGCTTTAAAAGGTGAGGATATTTTTTGTCAAATCACGACGGTTAAGCGTAATTTTGTTGAAGCGAAACTGTTGACGATTAACAAACGCTCCAAGTATCGAGTAGAGCCTCCTTGTGAGATTTATGAAAAATGCGGGGGCTGCCAGATTATGCACTTGCATTATGATAAGCAACTGGAGTTTAAGACGGATCTGTTGCGGCAGGCTTTGAAAAAATTTGCGCCTCAAGGTTATGAAAACTATGAGATTCGTCCAACGATTGGTATGCAAGAACCTCAATATTATCGAGCGAAGTTGCAGTTTCAAACACGGAAATTTAAGGGAGATGTAAAAGCGGGTCTTTATGCGCAGAATTCTCATTATCTGATTTCTTTGAAAAACTGTTTGGTTCAGGATAAGGTAACGCAGAAAATCATCAATAAAGTGGCTCTCCTTTTGGGAAAGTACAATCTTCCTATCTATGATGAGCGAAAAAATGCCGGCATTCGGACGGTTATGATTCGCAGGGCTCGGAAAACAGGTCAGGTACAGATGATTTTTGTCACGGGAAAGAAGTTGGACTTTTCTCCAGTCATTCGTGATTTGTCAGCAGAATTTCCAGAGTTGGAAACAGTGGCGGTCAATTACCATACGACAAAATCAAGTGAAATCTATGGAGATAGGACGGAGATTATCTGGGGGAAAGAAACCATTCAGGAAGGTGTTTTGGATTACGAGTTTTCCTTATCGCCTAGGGCTTTTTACCAGCTTAATCCAGAGCAAACAGAGGTGCTTTACAGTGAAGCTGTTAAGGCTCTGGATGTCGATTCAGAGGATTGTCTGATTGATGCTTATTGTGGTGTGGGAACGATTGGCTTTGCTTTTGCTAAAAAAGTGAAGTCTCTTCGTGGCATGGATGTTATACCAGAAGCTATTGAGGATGCTAAGCGAAATGCCAAGAAGATGGGCTTTGACAATGCTTATTATGAGGCTGGGACGGCTGAAAGCATTATTCCTCGTTGGTACAAGGAAGGTTACCGAGCAGATGCCTTGATTGTGGATCCGCCACGGACTGGCTTAGATGAAAAGCTGCTTGGAACGATTGTTCGTTATGCACCAAAGAAAATGGTTTATGTCTCCTGTAATGTCTCTACTCTAGCTAGAGATTTGATACAATTGAGCAAGGTCTACGATGTTCATTATATTCAATCTGTGGATATGTTTCCACACACAGCCAGGACCGAGGCTGTAGTGAAATTGGTAAAGAAAGAGGATTAGAATGGATATTTGGGAAAAATGTATGAAGAAGCCAAGAAGCTCTATGATCCGCATGAGGTATCGCCCTTTGTGTACGCTAATCATGTTGTAGCAGCTATTGAAGCAGAGGATGGAAAGATTTATACCGGCTTTTGCTTTGAAGGAACCTGTGGTGTTTTTCATCTCTGCGCTGAAAGGGCAGCAGCTTTTAATATGTATCAGTGTTCTGGACAGACAAAAATGAAACGAGTATTGGCTTTTCGTGATAAACCACCTTATGGAGGAGGTTCTGGTATGCCTTGTGGGGTGTGTAGAGAATTTTTAATGGAGTTGAATCCTGAGAATCGTCATCCAGAGTTTATGCTAGATTTTGAAAAACGAGAAACGATTACTTTGGGAGAACTCATGCCTTACTGGTGGGGACAAGAACGTACTGAAAATGACGGGAAATGATATGAAACACTTTTACTGTATGTTAGAATAATATACGAGGCACTTTCTAACAACGAAAGTTCAAAGAATCAGGATGTAAAAATTGCAAAGAAGGTATACTGTAGCAATGCTATTGATATTTTATAGCGTTTGGTAAATGGGATAGAATGACTTGTTCATGAGTGAGCCTAGTTTAAGGCAGATGACAAATAGGCGACAGAAGTTGAGCAGTAAAATGAAACGCAAATATTTTCAACTACTTCAGCAATAGAAAAACTTGTAGAGATCATTTTCTACAAGTTTTTTCGATTTTACAAGGAAATCTCTGTGTTTTTCAATGCTTTTTGTGCATCTGAGACGATTGTTTCAATGATTTCTTTGCATGGTCGGATTTCTTTTATCATACCAGCAATTTGACCGCACATCATGGAGCCGTTTTTTGTGTCTCCGTCATATACAGCTTTTGAGAGAGCTCCAATAGTAATCTCTTCCAGTTCCTCACGGCTGGTACCTTTATTTTCAAGTTCTATATAATGGTCTGTCATTTCGTTTCGAATACAACGAACGGGGGCACCCGCCCTCCTGCCTGTGACAGCTGTATCTGTATCATTTGCCTTGAGAACGGCTTCTTTATAACTTTCAGCGATTGGGCATTCTTCTGATGCGAGAAATACCGTACCGAGTTGAACTCCTTGTGCGCCTAAAACGAAAGCAGCAGCAAGCCCGCGACCGTCTGCAATACCTCCTGCACCAATCACGGGAATATCAACTGCATCAGTAATTTGTGGCAGCAAAGCCATGGTATTGGTGCTACCGATATGACCACCCGCTTCAGATCCTTCAGCGATAACAGCGTCAACACCTAATTCTTGCATTTTTTTAGCATGTTTCACGCTGGCAATGACCGGAATAACCTTGATACCTGCTTCTTTGAGAGCAGGCAGAATAAATTTAGGGGTGCCAGCACCAGTTGTCACAATAGGAACTTTTTCTTCGATGATAACATTCACAAGCTCTTCGACATTTTTCAGCATCAGCACCACATTAACAGCGAATGGTTTGTCTGTGAGTTTACGCAATTCACGAATTTCTTCGCGCAATTGGTCGCCAGTCATACCACCTGAAGCAATAATCCCCAAGCCACCCGCTTCTGAAACAGCAACAGCCAACTGATAGTGAGAAATTTGCGCCATAGCACCTTGAAAAATTGGATATTTGATGTTTAGTAAAGTTGTAATAGACATACTATCTCCTTCATCCTGTTTTTGAAATTAGTATATCACGATTATAAAAACGTTTTCAAAATTGTGATTTAATAAATTTTCTTTTGTTTGTGAAATATTTTGCTTTGAAAAGAGAATTTATCAATTGTTTTACTTGTGAAAAACAAAGAGTCGTTTTATTATAACAAATACTTATACTATATTAAAAATAGTTATAGATGATGATTGATTCAGAAAAATGGAATGAGGCAAAGATAAAGAGCGTTTTGGTTTTGCTTAGAAAGCAACTACTTTTTGTGTTATAATAATAGAAAAATGTTCATGAGGTGAAGTATGGACAATATCATTGATGTATCCATTCCTGTGGCAGAAGTAGTTGACAAACACCCAGAAGTGTTGGAGATTTTGGTGGAACTTGGTTTTAAACCGCTTGCCAATCCAATCATGCGCAATACGGTTGGTCGCAAGGTGTCGTTAAAGCAAGGATCGAAGCTAGAAGGAACCCCTATGGATAAAATTGTCATGACATTGGAAGCAAATGGCTATGAAGTGGTGGGGCTAGACTGATGGCAGATGAACGAATTGAGATTTTGAAATCCATTTTGCTGGATTTGCATCATGGTGCAACAGCAGAAGAGGTTCAAGAGCAGTTTAACAAGCATTTTACAGGTGTTTCGGCTATTGAGATCAGTCTTATGGAGCACGAACTGATGAACTCGGATACGGGTGTAACCTTTGAGGATGTTATGTCGCTTTGCAATGTTCATGCGAATCTTTTTAAGGGAGCAGTGAAAAATGTAGAAGTGGCTGACACAGATCATCCAGGACATCCAGTTCAAATTTTTAAGCAGGAAAATCTGGCTCTGAGAGCAGCTCTTTTGCGGGTTCGGCGTCTCCTTGATACTTATGCTCAAACAGATGATGCAGAAATGAAGACAGAGTTGGAAAGGGGACTGATGCGCCAGCTGGTCTTGGTCGGTCAATTTGACATTCATTATCAGCGCAAGGAAGAGCTGATGTTTCCGATTATGGAGAAATACGGTCATGACTCACCACCCAAGGTTATGTGGGGTGTGGACGACCAGATTCGAGAGCTTTTTCAGGAAGCAAAGACTGCTGCTGAAGATTTGTCCAATCTAGGTATCGAGCAAGTTCGAGCAACATTTGAAAATTTTGCAGCTGAGTTTGAAGCGATGATTTTCAAGGAAGAGTCCATCTTGCTTATGATTTTGCTGGAATCTTTCACACAGGACGATTGGTTGAAAATTGCAGAAGAAAGTGGTGCCTATGGTTATGCCATTATCAAGCCGACTGAGAAATGGGTACCAGATCGTCAATCATTCACGGAGGCAGAAAAAGAGACTGCTGAGAAGACTGGAAGCGAAGCGGCAGCCAGTGACGAGTTTGTGTCAGACGGTACTATTCAGCAAGTCATTGAGACGCCTGATGGGCAGGTCACCATTTCCTTTAAACCAAAAAAGAAAAAGACAGAAAACAATTTTGAACGGCAGAACCAACAGCCGTTTGGACATGGCTATTTATCAGTGGAAGAGGCTAATTTGATTCTCAATCATCTGCCAATGGAGATTACCTTTGTTAATAAGGAGGATATTTTCCAGTACTACAATGACAGTGTGCCAGCTGATGAGATGATTTTCAAACGGACGCCGGGTCAAGTGGGGCGCAATGTCGAGCTGTGCCACCCGCCTAAGTTTTTGGAGAAAGTTCGCTTTATTTTTAAGGAATTGCGTGAAGGCAAGCGAGACAAGTTTGTTATGTGGTTCAAGTCTGAGTCGCGGGATAAATTTGTTCATGTGACGTATGCGGCAGTGAGAGATGAAGCAGGAGAATTTCAAGGTGTGCTGGAATATGTCCAAGATATTCAGCCTTTCCGTGATATTGAAGAAGATTTCTACCGAGGAGTAGATTAGAAGGAATATGATGATGTACGAACAGGAATTTTTAAAGGATTTTGAAGCTTGGGTCAAAACTCAAGTAGCAATCAACGAAATGGCTCTTCAAGAGAGTCAGAAAGTCTATGAAGAAGACCAAGATGAACGTGCTAAAGAAGCTGCGATTCGTTATGAGAGCCGTCTGGATGCCTATCAGTTTTTATTGGGTAAATTTGCCAACTATCAAGAGGGCAAGGGATTTCATGACCTACCAGACGGACTTTTTGGGCAGAGAAATTATTGATTTTCTCTAGAAAACATGTTAAACTAAATACATTAGAGGTGTTTTGAATCCCATTTGTCACAGAAAGCGGCACTGCTGAGAAATCCGCACAAATGTCAAAACTGGTTGCTAAGGCTAAAATTGAAATAATGGTGTTTTTTTGTTTACTTTTAGGACTAAGCCACAAGTTGCGGGTTGCACTGGCGTACGTCTAAGCGAGCTAACAACGTAATAAAAGATAAACAAGAAGACCAGAGTTGCGGGCGTCTGCCCGAAATTGGGTGGTACCGCGGAGTGATTCGTCCCTGTCATGTATGGCAGGGACGAATTTTTATAATCGGAACAGGGAGAGATTATGATAAATATTTTAGGTCAAATTGAAGACAATAAACTTCCTGATATTGAGACATAACGGCTGTATTTGCGCCAACGTCTAGTCTCAGATGCTGAGGATATTTTTGCTTATGCAAGCTTGCCAGAAGTAACTTGGCCAGCTGGTTTTCCACCTGCAGAAAGCGTGGAAGAAGAGGAAAATTATCTCGAAAACATTATGCCAAAGCGCTGGATTGAGCAAAAAATACCGTCTGGTTATGGTATCTGCTTGAAAGGAACAGATGAAGTCATTGGCTCGATTGATTTTAATAATCGCCATGCTGATGATGTTCTTGAAATGGGCTATTTGCTTCACCCAGATTATTGGGGGCAAGGGATTGTGACAGAAGCTGCGCGTGCGCTGTTGGAAGTTGGCTTCACCCTACTCAATCTCCACAAAATCGAAATTGAATGTTATGGATACAACAAAGCAAGCCAACGTATTGCTGAAAAACTTGGCTTCACCCTCGAAGCTCGTATCCGAGACAGAAAGGATGCCCAAGGAAATCGCTGTGACAGTCTGATATATGGCTTACTGAGGAGTGAGTGGGAGGGGAGATGATGAATGTTGTCATTATTGGTGCACAAGCTTCAGGTAAGATGACGATTGGTCAAGAAATTGAAAAGATGACTGATATGACTTTGTTTCATAATCACGATAGCATTGATTTTGTTAGGCGTTTTATGGAATATGGGCCTATCTCAACTGAACTTATTCGGAAAATTAGAATGAATTTTTTTGAAGCTTTTGCTCAGAGCAACAAACCTCTTATTTTTACTGTTGTGATTGATTTTATGATTCAAATGATATTGATTTTTTGAGACAGATTCAAGATGTTTTTCACTCATTTAATAGAGAGGTCTTGTTTGTAGAACTTGAAACGGATTTAACTGAACGGCTTCGGCGTAATCGTACTGAGCATCGCTTGCAGTGCAAACCATTAAAGCGTGATTTGGAATGGTCTGAAAATGATATTTTGTCAACGATGACATTTGCCCAATTTAATCCAGAGAAGTCACCAGAATTTCTTAAGTATTATTATAAAATCAATAATACCGAGCTATCCGCTCGTGAATCAGCACAGTTTATTTTACAAAAATTAAATGATATTGAAAAAATGTAGAAAGGACATATTATGTCAAAAGAACTTTCACCAAAATATAACCCAGCTGAGGTTGAAGCTGGGCGTTATCAAAAATGGTTAGATGAGGATGTTTTCAAGCCTTCTGGCGATAAGAAAGCTCATCCGTATTCTATCGTTATTCCACCACCAAACGTAACTGGTAAACTTCACCTTGGTCACGCTTGGGATACTACTTTGCAAGATATTATTATCCGTCAAAAACGGATGCAAGGTTTTGATACTTTATGGCTTCCTGGTATGGACCATGCGGGGATTGCAACACAGGCAAAAGTTGAAGCACGTCTTGCTGAAGATGGTATCTCACGTTACGACCTTGGTCGTGAAAAATTCCTTGATAAAGTCTGGGAATGGAAAGATGAATATGCATCAACAATCAAACAACAATGGGGTAAAATGGGTATCTCTGTTGATTATTCACGTGAACGTTTCACCCTTGATGAAGGCTTGTCTAAAGCGGTCCGCAAGGTTTTCGTAGAACTCTATAAAAAAGATTGGATTTACCGCGGCGAATTCATTATCAACTGGGACCCTAAGGCCCGCACAGCTTTGTCCGACATCGAAGTCATCCATAAGGATGTGGAAGGTGCCTTCTACCATATGAATTATCTGTTGGAAGATGGCTCGCGCAGTTTAGAGGTTGCGACAACTCGTCCAGAGACTATGTTTGGGGATACGGCTGTCGCTGTCAATCCAAATGATGATCGTTACAAAGATTTGATTGGTCAAAATGTCATCCTTCCAATCGTTAACAAAGCTATTCCAATCGTTGGTGATGAACACGCTGACCCAGAATTTGGTACTGGTGTGGTTAAAATCACTCCAGCCCATGACCCTAACGACTTCCTTGTTGGTCAACGTCACAATCTTCCTCAAGTTAATGTTATGAATGATGACGGTACGATGAACGAACTTGCTGGTGAATTTGCTGGTATGGATCGTTTTGAAGCTCGTAAAGCTGTCGTTAAAAAATTGGAAGAAATCGGTGCGCTTGTTGAAATCGAAAAAATGGTTCACAGCGTTGGTCACTCAGAACGTACTGGTGTGCCAGTTGAGCCACGTTTGTCAACACAATGGTTCGTTAAAATGGACCAATTGGCTAAAAATGCTATTGCCAACCAAGACACTGATGATGAAGTAAAATTCTACCCACCACGTTTCAACGATACTTTCCTACAATGGATGGAAAACGTTCATGACTGGGTTATCTCTCGTCAATTATGGTGGGGTCACCAAATTCCTGCATGGTACAATGCTGAAGGTGAAATGTACGTCGGTGAAGAAGCTCCAGAAGGTGACGGATGGACTCAAGACGAAGATGTGCTTGATACTTGGTTTAGTTCAGCCCTATGGCCATTCTCAACAATGGGTTGGCCTGATGTCGATTCAGAAGACTTCAAACGTTACTTCCCAACTTCAACCTTGGTGACTGGTTATGATATTATCCCATTCTGGGTATCTCGGATGATTTTCCAAGGTTTGGAATTTACTGGCAAGTCGCCATTCAAAAATGCCTTGATTCACGGTCTCATCCGTGACGAGCAAGGACGCAAGATGTCTAAATCTCTCGGTAACGGGATTGATCCAATGGATGTTATTGATAAGTACGGAACAGATAGCCTTCGTTGGTTCCTATCAAACGGTTCTGCACCAGGACAAGACGTTCGTTTCTCTTACGAAAAAATGGATGCAGCTTGGAACTTCATTAACAAAATCTGGAACATCTCTCGTTATATTTTGATGAACAATGAAGAGTTGACACTTGACCAAGCGAGTGAAAATGTTGCAAAAGTTGTGGTTGGTACAGCCGGGAATGTTACTGACCGCTGGATTCTTCACAACTTGAATGAAACAATTGCTAAAGTTACTGAAAACTTTGATAAATTTGAATTTGGTGTGGCTGGTCATATCCTTTACAACTTCATCTGGGATGAATTTGCTGACTGGTACGTTGAGTTGACCAAGGAAGTTCTTTATAGTGACAATGAAGAAGAGAAAGTTATCACACGCTCTGTTCTCCTTTACACCTTGGACAAGATCCTTCGTCTCCTTCATCCAATCATGCCATTCGTGACAGAAGAAATCTTTGAACAAATTTCTGAAGGTTCAATCGTAACAGCTGAATACCCAACAGTTAATCCAGCATTTGAAAATGAAGCTGCGCATAAAGGTGTTGAAAGTCTTAAAGACCTTATCCGTGCTGTCCGTAACGCACGTAGCGAGGTGAATGTTGCTCCAAGTAAACCAATCACACTTCTCGTGAAAACAAGTGATAAAGAATTAGAAGCATTCTTCAACGCCAATGTCAACTACATCAAGCGTTTTACAAATCCAGAGCATTTGGAAATTGCGGAGGACCTTGCTGTGCCAGAACTAGTCATGTCCAGCATCATCACAGGAGCAGAAATCTATCTGCCTCTCGCTGACTTGCTCAATGTTGAAGAAGAACTAGCCCGCCTTGACAAAGAACTTGCTAAATGGCAAAAAGAATTGGATATAGTTGCACGCAAACTTGGCAACGAAAAATTCGTCGCTAACGCCAAACCCGAAGTCGTCCAAAAAGAACGCGACAAACAAGCCGACTACCAAGCTAAGTATGATGCGACCGTAGCACGTATTGATGAGATGAAGAAGTTGGTGAAATAGTGGCTGAAGATTAAGGAAAATATAAATCGTGGTTTAATCAACCATTGAATATATTAGATTCAAAAGACTTAAACGACGACTATTTGAATAATAATTTCAAAATGATTGATTATTATCAAGATATATATCATGATGAGATTGTAATAGATGAACTGATTAATAAATTAAAACAAGGTCAATTTGACAATTTAAGTATTATTGATTTAAATAGATTTAGAATATTTCTGGATGCAGTATTATTAACTTTCAATAATGAGAAGGTTTATAATGCTTATTTGAAAGACAAATTTGCCTTTCAACCATTTTTTGACAGATTGAATGATTCAAAACTCTTTATACGAGAACGCCCATTTTTAGAAAATCATAAGAAGTATTTGAATAATCTTTTTAAAATACGCATTAATAAATTTGATTCATTTTTTTACTCACTAGATGGAGAAGATAGACGAGTTTGGGATCAATTCAAGATAGTAAGAAATGCTTACTCACATATGAAATATTGTGACGTATATATTTGAAGATAAGTTTAATCATAGAAGTGAGTTACTTGAAGTTCCTGAGGAATCATTGCTTCGTTTTATAAATCAGGATATTTTTAAGATAAGATAATTAAAAAATTAATGAGTTTGGTTAACCATATTAAAGCTAATAATTTTTAGAAAGCAGGTAACTACATGACAAATTCTGTAAGTTCGAACCGCTCTGAGAAGTATAACATTGCAGCTTTCTTCTCAGGTGTTGGGGGAATTGAGTTGAGATTTGAACAGACCAACGAGTTCAGAGTGGTGTATGCCAACGAGTTTGACAAGTACGCACGGCTTACTTATGAGTTAAACTAGCCAGATACTTTTTTGGATAGTCGTGACATCATGCGGTGAAGCTGGAGGAGATTCCAGCTGAGCGTGTGGATGTGGTGATGGGAGGTTTCCCATGCCAAGCCTTTAGTATTGTGAGTTATCGCAAGGGATTTGATGATGATCGTGGGGATTTGTTTTTTGAACTGTTTCGTATGATTGAAGGGTAGAAACATTGGGTAATTTTCATTGAAAATGTTAAAAATATGGTTGGTCATGACAACGGTAATATCTTCAAGGCCATTTGCGAAGCCTTGACTGAAAACAAAGATATGCAAAACTATGTTGTTCTGATTATCAATTCTAAGTTTCAAGAGACTGTTTTTTAACGAGCTTTTCACGCTGTAGGGGAGGATATTTCTAATACATCTTATACTAAAGAATTTTAATAATTGTTGATTGTTAGCTAGTAAAAGCAACAAATCGAATGGATACAGCATTTTTATAGATTTGAACATACAGAAAAAAGAGAACGAATTTCGTTCTCTCTAGCTGTTAATTAGCTGACATTGATATATTACAGTTATCATTGGTAAACTGTTAGCAAATCCAAATTTAAAGTTTATACGTGTATATAACCTTGATTTTTAAACCTCAAAATTGTAGAGAGCTGTTGATAGGTAACGCTCGCCGTTATCTGGAGCAAGAGCTAGGACTTTTTTGCCTGCGCCTAATTTTTTGGCGACTTCAAGTGCGGCATAGATAGCTGCGGCAGAAGAAATTCCTACAAGAAAGCCTTCTTGTCCACCGACACGGCGTCCAAGGTCAAGCGCTTGATCAGAAGTAACGCGGACAATACCGTCATAAGCTTGAGTGTCCAGTGTTTCTGGGATAAAACCAGCTGAAATTCCTTGAATCTTGTGTGGTCCAGGCTTTTCACCAGACAGGATAGCGGACTCATCGGCTTCAACTGCGTAAACTTGTATATTCGGATTGACTTTTTTGAGAGCATGAGAAACGCCAGAAATTGTACCACCTGTGCCAACTCCTCCGACAAAAGCATCCAATCCTTTTTCACCGAAAGCAGCGATAATTTCAGCTCCTGTTGTTCTTTCGTGTACTTCAGGATTAGCTGGATTGTTGAATTGTAGCGGCAGCCATCCGTTACGTTCCTTGGCGATTTCTTCAGCTTTGGCAATCGCACCTTTCATTCCCTCACTTCCGGGAGTGAGCACCAATTCGGCGCCATAAGCTTGGATAATTTTGCGGCGCTCTACACTCATAGTTTCTGGCATAACAATAACAACCTTATAACCTTTAGCAGCACCGACCCAAGACAAACCGATTCCGGTATTTCCGCTGGTTGCTTCGACAATGGTTGCACCTGGTTGAAGCAAGCCCTCTTGCTCAGCAGTCTCAATCATGCTGAGAGCAATGCGATCTTTGACAGACGATCCTGGATTGAAAGCCTCTAGCTTGACATAAACATCAGCAGCGCCTTCTGGAACCAGCTTGTTCAATTTCACAATAGGAGTATTTCCAATGAGTTCTGTAATGTTATGATAAATTTGTGCCATAAAATGATACCTCAATTCTGTTGATACAATCAGTATAAAACGAAAAAGAGTCTTTGTAAAATATAAAAAAACTATCAAGTTGATAGCTTTTTTTAATATTTAGGATAAAGAAATGGGAACTTCAACTTTCCGAAATCCCTGCTCAACAATGTCAATTTTTCCATTAAACAGCTCAATCAAACTTTCTATAACGCTCTCCTTATCGTCTTTGTCAATGAAAATAGTCGTTTGTACTTGATCTGTAAAAGCTGTATCCTGTTCTTGCAACTGTTTGGCTTTAAGAAAATTTGGTAACTCTTGATATTGACTGTAGGAAAGAGTAAGCCTTAGTCCAAGTTGTTCTTTTATGTGGACACTTCCGATTTCTTTGATAGCTAAGGCAACACTGCCAGCATAAGCCCGAATGAGTCCACCTGCTCCTAACTTGATGCCCCCAAAATAGCGCGTCACGACAGCACAGACGTTGGTTAGTTGGTGATTTTCTAAGACGCCTAGCATAGGCACGCCAGCAGTTCCGCTGGGTTCGCCATCATCGCTGCTTCGCTTCATTTCGCTCCGCTCTCCTAAAATAAAGGCAGAGCAGTTGTGAGTAGCTTTATAGTGTTCTTTTTTGACAGCCTGAATAAAATTTCGTGCCTCGTCCTCTGTTGTCACACGCTTGATATGACAGATAAAGCGCGATTTTTTGATTTCTTCTTGGACTTGACCGTCCTCTTTGATTGTTCTAAATTCCATATCTTCATTTTACAAAAAAACTTTTATTTTGCCAAAGTTTTTCCGAATAAATAGATATGACAGAATTACAAGATTGTTTAGGTCGCATTTTTACAAAAAATCAACTGTCACCAGAATTGCAATTGCAAGCACAAACCTTAACTGGAATGGTAGAAGAAAAAGGGAGATTAAGCTGTAATCGCTGTGGACAAGCCATTGACAAAGAAAAACACCAACTGCCAATCGGTGCTTATTATTGTAGGTCTTGCTTGATCTTAGGAAGAGTTAGGAGTGATGAAGATCTCTACTATTTTCCACAGGAAGAATTTCCCAAAGCGAATGTCTTGAAATGGCAAGGAAAGTTGACAGAATTTCAAGCCAAGGTTTCTCAAGGACTTGTAGAGGCGGTTACCAAACGCAAAGATAGCTTGGTTCACGCAGTCACGGGAGCCGGAAAGACGGAAATGATCTATCAAGTGGTGGCACAAGTCATCAATCAGGGCGGAGCAGTCTGCTTGGCTAGCCCCAGAATTGATGTCTGCTTAGAACTTTATCGCAGACTGAAAGTGGATTTTACTTGTGATATTTCACTCCTGCACGGTGAATCAGAAGCATATTCTCGCAGTCCTCTCGTGATTGCCACCACACATCAGCTTATCAAATTTTACCGAGCATTTGATCTTCTTATTGTTGATGAGGTAGATGCCTTTCCTTATGTGGACAATCCGATGCTTTATCATGCAGTTCATCAGGCAGTCAAAGTAGAGGGGACGAAGATTTTCTTAACAGCAACTTCCACAGATGAGCTGGATAAAAAAGTGGCTAAAGGAGAATTAACTCGTTTGAGTCTACCCAGACGTTTTCATGGCAATCCTTTGATTGTTCCGCAAAAAATTTGGTTGGCGGATTTTCAAAAATATCTTGGTCAAAAGAAGCTAGTTCCCAAGTTAAGGCAGTTTATTCAAAAGCAGAGAAAAACAGGATTTCCACTTCTTATTTTTGCTTCCGAGATCAGAAAAGGGCAGGAGCTGGCAGAGATTCTTCAAAGCACTTTTCCTAATGAAGAAGTTGATTTTGTAGCCTCGACGACTGAAAATCGACTAGAAATTGTAGAGAAATTTCGTCAAAAAGAAATCACGATTTTGGTAACGACGACAATTTTGGAGCGTGGGGTGACTTTTCCTTGTGTAGATGTTTTCGTGGTGGAAGCCAACCACCGTCTGTTTAGTCGCAGCGCTCTGGTACAAATTGCTGGACGCGTTGGTCGCAGTATGGAGCGACCGACAGGCGAGTTAATCTTTTTTCATGACGGTACGACTATGGCGATAGAAAAAGCGATTAAAGAAATTCAGGAGATGAATCAGGAGGCCGGTTTATGAATTCATGTGTTTTATGTGAAAATCCACTTGATGAAAAGCTGAAATTCTGTGATTTATTGACCTTGACGAAGCCAAAAGCAAGGGCTTGTGATGCCTGCTTTGAAAAATTTCAACGCATTTCAGGGCAGCATTGCCCGAAGTGTTATCGTGACGGGGCAAGTGAAGTCTGCATGGATTGCCAAGTGTGGATAGAAAAAGGAAAAGAAGTTTACCATAAAAGCTGTTTTGTGTATAATGAAGCCATGAAAGACTTCTTCAGTCAATATAAATTTCAAGGAGATTATGCCCTTTATTCTGTATTTGCTGCAGTTTTGCAAAAGGAATTGAAAGTTTACCGTGATTATGCGCTTGTTCCCATTCCGGTAAGTGCCGAAAAGTATCAGACAAGAGGGTTTAATCAAGTAACAGCTCTTCTTGAGGGCGCAAAGTTGCCATTTAAGGAAGTTTTAGAAAAGTATGATACAATTGCTCAATCCAGTAAAACAAGAGAGGAGCGATTGCAAAGCCGGCAGTGTTTTAAATTGAAAGACAACGTTCAACTTCCACCTAAAATCCTTTTGATAGATGACATTTATACAACAGGCTCAACCCTACAATTAGCCAAGGAAATTTTAGTGGAAGCAGGAGTGAAAGAAATTGTGACATTTTCATTAGCCAGATGATAAAAAATTTGCAAAAAAAAAATGAAAGCGTTATAATAAAATAAAGAAAAACAAATGCTTAGAAAGAAGGTACTTATATGATTAAATATAGTATCCGTGGTGAAAACCTAGAAGTAACAGAAGCTCTTCGTGATTACGTAGTTTCTAAACTTGAAAAAATCGAAAAATATTTCCAAGCTGATCAAGAATTGGATGCGCGTGTAAACTTGAAAGTCTATCGTGAAAAAACAGCCAAAGTTGAAGTAACTATTCCACTTGGTTCTATCACTCTTCGTGCAGAAGATGTTTCTCAAGATATGTATGGTTCGATTGACTTGGTGACAGATAAAATTGAACGTCAAATTCGTAAAAATAAAACAAAGATTGAGCGTAAAAACCGTAATAAAAAATCAACTAGCCAGTTGTTTACAGATGCTGTCGTTGAAGAAGCGGAAGCTGCACCTGCAAAAGTCGTTCGCTCCAAACAAATTGACTTAAAACCAATGGATTTAGAAGAAGCTCTTCTTCAAATGGATTTATTGGGACATGACTTCTTCATCTATACTGATGTAGAAGACAACACAACCAATGTTTTGTATCGTCGTGAAGACGGTGACGTTGGCTTGCTTGAAGTGAGATAATCAATCAATCCTCTGATTCATATCAGGGGATTTTTTATGTGGTCTGCAATCAGCCCAAGATAATTGCAAAAAACTGTATTAAAAATCATCATGTTTGAACGGCATTTCAAAAGTTAGACAGAAAAACCAATTGACTTACAGTTATCACAGAAGAAAAACTGATACATTCTTTCGAGATTTTGTTATAATATTCTTTATGAGAGTTGTTGCAGGGAAATATGGGGGGCGTCCTCTTAAAACATTGGAAGGCAAAATAACCAGACCGACGACAGACAAGGTTAAGGGAGCTATCTTTAATATAATTGGTCCTTATTTTGATGGAGGACAGGTTCTGGACTTGTATGCTGGAAGCGGCAGTTTAGCGATTGAAGCTATTTCGCGAGGCATGGTTTCGGCTGTTTTGGTTGAAAAAGACCGCAGGGCGCAAGCGATTATCAGCCAAAATATCAGTATGACTAAGGAAAAAGAACGATTTGAACTTCTGAAAATGGAGTCCAATCGAGCACTTGAATTGGTCACAGGACAGTTTGACTTGGTTTTGTTAGATCCACCCTATGCAAAAGAACAGATTGTTTCAGATATTATAAAAATGATTGAACGAGAGCTTCTGAGCGATGATGTACTGGTTGTTTGTGAGACAGACAAGTCGGTGGATTTACCAGAAGAAATCGCAGGGCTAGGTATCTGGAAGCAAAAAATATATGGAATTTCAAAGGTGACGGTTTATGTCAGATAAAATTGGATTATTTGCGGGCTCTTTTGACCCGATTACAAAGGGGCATATTGACTTGATTAAGCGAGCTAGTAAGCTCTTTGATTGCCTTTATGTTGGTATTTTTTATAATCTTGAGAAAACGAGTTTTTTTAGTATTGAAGCGAAAGAAAAAATGATAGCAGCTGCTCTAGTTCATTTGGAGAATGTAAAAATTGTTACTTCTCATGATGAATTGGCAGTGGAAGTAGCTAGAAAGCTAGGAGTGACAACTTTTGTACGGGGATTACGTAATAGTCAGGATTTGGATTATGAGGGGAATCTCAACTTTTTCAATCATGAATTAGCACCTGAGATAGAAACCATTTTTTTGATAAGCAAACCAGCTTATCAGCATCTCAGCTCATCAAGAATTCGTGAATTGATTTCCTTTGAGCAGGATATTTCAAAGTATGTGCCCGAAAGTGTCATAAAGGAGTTAAAGAAACAATATGGAAAAACCAAGAAATAAATTTAAAAAATGGCCGATAATTGCAGTAGTAGGGGTGATTTTGCTTTTCTTATCTTTTGTAGTTCCCTTGCCTTATTATATTGAGGTGCCAGGTGGTGCAGCGGATGTCCGTCAGGTATTGCGCGTGGACAACAAAGAAGATAAGGAAAAAGGTTCTTATAATTTTGTAACGGTTGGAATTCAGCATGCGACCCTCGCTCATTTGGTTTATGCTTGGCTGACACCTTTTACGGATATTTATTCGGCGAAGGATTTGACTGGTGGAACTTCTGATAAAGAATACATGCGGATCAATCAGTTTTATATGGAAACGTCGCAAAACCTAGCTAAATACCAAGGGTTGAAAAAAGCTGGCAAAGACATTACTCTGAAATATCTAGGGGTTTACGTCTTGCAAGTCACAAAGAATTCTACTTTTAAAGGTATTTTAAATATTGCAGATACCGTGACAGGTGTGAATGATAAGACTTTCAATAGTTCAAAAGAATTGATAGACTATGTCGGAGCGCAAAAGATTGGCAGCAAGGTCAAGGTGAACTATGTAGAAGACGGTCAGAAGAAGTCTGCTACAGGTAAAATTATTAAACTTGAAAATGGGAAAAACGGGATTGGCATTAGTTTGATTGACCGAACAGAAGTCACAAGCAACACACCAATTGAATTTTCAACTGCCGGTATTGGTGGACCAAGTGCGGGCTTGATGTTTAGTTTGGCAATTTATACGCAAATTGCAGATCCAACATTGAGAGACGGCAGAAATATTGCTGGGACAGGTTCGATTGACCGAGAAGGAAAAGTTGGCGACATTGGTGGGATTGACAAAAAAGTTGTTTCAGCAGCTAAAAATGGCGCAGAAATTTTCTTTGCGCCAAATAATCCAGTCACCAAGGAAGTGAAAAAATCCAATCCTAAAGCGAAAACAAACTATGAGACAGCTTTGGCAGCTGCTAAAAAAATTAAAACTAAAATGAAAATTGTACCTGTCAAGACCTTGCAAGACGCAATTGATTACCTCAAGAGCACAAAAAAGTCGTAAAAATAATTCAATAAAAGAGCAAGTTAATGATAGAAAATTGACTTTGCTCTTTTCTTCTTTCTCTATTTCAACTATCAAAAACACTTCTTTTTATGGTAAAATAAGTTTATACAAGAAATAAGGTGATAAAGGATGACTATGCGAAAAGAAATTGCACCTGAATTATACAATTACAATAAATTTCCTGGACCGGAGTTTCGGCAAATAGGAACCAAAATCTTGACTGAAACAATTGAATTTGACTTGGTAGAGACTTTCAAGGAAGGTTTTGATATAACGGCTTTTAATCAGCGCTTTTCAGAAATTTTAACAAAATTTGATTATATTGTTGGCGACTGGGGAAATGAGCAGTTGCGTTTGCGTGGATTTTATAAAGATGACAAGGCAAATGAAAGTGAAGAAAAAATCAGCCGTTTAGAAGAATATTTACTAGAATACTGCAATTATGGCTGTGCTTATTTTGTCTTGGAAAATTTACAGCCGCGTTGCGCATCGTTTGATAAAAAATCACATCACAAGAAAGAAAGTGAGAACAAGCCACGTCGTTCTAAACAAGCTCGCTCCTATAAAGAAGAACAACCCAGGCGAGAAAATCGCCAGCGCAGTAAGCGACAAAATCAAAAGCAAAGATCAAGAAAGCAAAGTTCAACGAAGCAACAACAAACAAGCAGCCAGCGCCACTTTGTCATTCGTCAAAAATAGTGTATGGAATGGGGTTTTGTAACGAAATGAAGGAGAAAAAATGAAACCATCGATTTATAGCTTGACCCGTCAGGATTTGATAGATTGGGTAGAAAGTCAAGGAGAAAAGAAATTTCGAGCCAGCCAGATTTGGGAGTGGCTTTATCGCAAACGGGTTCAGTCTTTTGCAGAAATGACAAACATTTCAAAGGGGTTATTAGCAAAATTAGAAGATGAATTTGTTGTCAATCCACTGAAGCAACGAATTGTGCAGGAATCGGCTGATGGAACAGTCAAATATCTCTTTGAATTGCCAGACGGTATGTTGATTGAAACAGTTCTCATGCGTCAGCACTATGGTCTGTCGGTCTGTGTAACTACTCAGGTTGGCTGCAATATTGGCTGTACTTTTTGTGCCAGCGGGCTGATTAAAAAGCAGCGTGACTTGAATAATGGGGAAATTATGTCTCAGATTATGCTGGTGCAAAAATATTTTGATGAGCGTGGACAAGGTGAGCGCGTCAGCCATATTGTTGTTATGGGGATTGGCGAGCCTTTTGATAACTATGACAATGTTCTCAAGTTTGTGCGAACTGTCAATGATGACAAGGGGCTGGCTATCGGAGCTCGTCACATTACGGTTTCCACTTCCGGTCTAGCACATAAAATTCGTGATTTTGCAAACGAAGGGGTGCAGGTTAATTTAGCTGTTTCTCTTCATGCACCCAATAATGAATTGCGTTCTAGCATTATGAAAATCAATCGTGCTTTTCCAATTGAGAAGTTATTTGCGGCAATTGAATATTATATTGAAACGACCAACCGCCGAGTGACCTTTGAATATATTATGTTAAATGAAGTCAATGACGGAGTAGAGCAGGCATTGGAATTGGCTGAATTGCTCAAAAACATCAAAAAGCTATCGTATGTCAATTTGATTCCTTACAATCCGGTTAGCGAACATGATCAATACAGTCGCAGTCCCAAAGAACATGTAATGGCTTTCTACGATACTCTGAAAAAGAATGGTATTAACTGTGTTGTTCGTCAGGAGCATGGGACAGATATTGATGCAGCCTGTGGTCAATTGCGCTCAAACACCATGAAGCAAGACAAGGAGAAAGCTCTTACCAAGCATGCTTAAATTGAACAATCTATTGAAAACAGATGGTGAATTAACCGTTAAGGGACGTACTTTTCTTACTTGGGGAAGCATTTTCTACATTTTATTATTATGTCTGATGTGTTTTCTCCCTCAAGTGCCAGAAAAGGGAATGGAAACACCGGGAATTCAGCAGTTTGGTCGTATTGTAGTGCTTCTCATTCCTTTTAATTCTTTTATCAATCTTGGGCAAATTACGTCCTTCTTTCAATTGGTCAAAGTTTTTGTACAAAATCTAATGAATATATTTCTGCTGAGCCCACTGATTTTTCAGCTTCTCTGGTTGTTTCCGAACTTGCGAAATACCAAACGTGTACTCTCTGTCAGCTTTGCGATAAGCCTTTTCATTGAATGTACACAGATTTTGTTAGATATTTTAATTGATGCCAATCGTGTTTTTGAAATAGATGATTTATGGACAAATACATTAGGCGGATATCTGGCTTTTCTGTTGTATAAGACTTGTGTCAGCCATTGGAAAGATAAGTTTCTGACTTCTAAGTAAAAATAAGGGTTATTGTTCGGATTTAGGATGCTTTTTCACTATTTTATTGACAGAATGGTAGAAAAACTCTATAATAATGCTCAAACATCAGAAAAGTAGTAAATTGATACTTCCAGAGAGCTTGTGCTAGGTGTAAACAAGTAGTAGATATTTATGAAATGGGCTGATGTAAATGATATGAATTTTAAACGATAAAAATTCGGTGAGCACACCTTATAGTGCAACTTGTTGATAGACAAGATAGAGATATGCGGATAAGGTCTACTTTTCCCATAATTGAGGTGGTACCGCGCTCATACGCCCTCACACAGTTTTTGTGTGGGGGCATTTTGTTGTTTAAATTCAAGAATACTAAAGATTGTGAGGAGGCATCATGGTAGAAATAAAGGATATTTTGGTCAATTTGGTGGTAGCTTTGTACTGGAACTGATTCAAGTTTTATTAGACGAGCTAGAGGGGACATTTGAAAAGTATAAGAAAGATCCAGAATTCCTAGCAGAATATCATCGTTATTTAGCAGATTATGCAGGTCGAGAGCCACCGCTTTATTTTGCAGAAAGTTTGACGGACTATTTAGGATGTGCAAAAATCTATCTCAAACGAGAAGACTTGAATCATCTAGGTTCTCATAAATTAAACAATGTTTTAGGGCAAATTCTCCTAGCAAAACGAATGGGTAAGAGTAGAGTTATCGCAGAGACTGGAGCTGGTCAACATGGAGTAGCAACAGCTGCAGCGGCTGCTAAGTTTGGCATGAAATGCGATGTGTATATGGGAGCAGAAGATGTGGAACGCCAGCGATTGAATGTTTTCCGAATGGAAATGATGGGAGCAACTGTCCATGCGGTCGAAACAGGGACTAAAACATTAAAGGATGCGGTGGATGCTGCTTTTGCTGCTTGGATGACAGATTTAGATGCTTTTTATGTCCTGGGTTCGGCTGTTGGTCCTCATCCTTATCCAACGATTGTGCATGAGTTTCAAAAGGTTATTAGTCAGGAATCCCGCCGTCAAATTCTAGATAAGGAAGGTCGTCTACCAGATTATATTATTGCCTGTGTCGGCGGAGGTTCTAATGCAATTGGAGCATTTTCTGAATACGTGGCAGATAAAGAAGTCAATTTAGTTGGTGTTGAAGCAGCTGGTCATGGCTTGGATACAGACAAGCATGCGGCTACAATGACTAAAGGGTCCATTGGAGTTGTTGATGGCATGAAAACGTATGCTGTATTTTCAGAAGACGGTCAGGTGGCTCCTGTTTATTCTATTTCCGCTGGATTGGACTATCCGGGAGTTGGTCCTGAACATGCCTTTTTTAAAGATTTAGGTCGAGTTGAATATGTGGCTGCGACAGATGATGAAGCAGTAGATGCACTGTTATTGTTGACGCGAAAAGAAGGGATCCTTCCTGCCATTGAAAGTTCCCACGATATTGCAGAAGCAGTTAAACGCGCGCCTCGATTGAGTAAGGACAAGATTATCATTGTCAATGTATCTGGGCGTGGTGATAAAGATGTAGCCGCTATTGCTGATTATTTAGAAAAAAGAAACATGAAAAATCAAGAGTGAAATAGACGACCATGATTGCTGGTACATTATTCCCCAAAAATTATGAAATCTGGGAAAATTATGTCTAAAAACTAAAATTTGAAAATTGTAATCATCGCTCTCTTATTTCGAGAATCCGGATACATCCATCCTAGCCTCATGATAGGATGTCATTCTAATTTTATTGAAGTAACAACTCATACATAAGTAGAACAATCACTCCAATCAAAAGACAGGGAACGAAAGCTATCCTGTCTTTTCTCTTTTTTAAGCAAAAGAGACATAAGCCCACTAAGCTGGCAATTTGAATCAGCCAAAGAATCTCTGTCAACTTGAAAACAGTTGAACAAGAAGCTAGAAAAAGAAAGTCTCCTGCGCCAATTCGTAAGTCAAAGAAAAAAGCTACTATTCCAAGGGCTAAAAAACTAATCATTAGAAGATTAAAACCTACCAAAAATAGGAGAAGAAGATGAAAGAACAACCAAATGAGGATAGGATATTCCTGTTCTCTTTGATCATAAAGAGCTAGTGTAATTCCCATTATGAGCAAGACAAGTTGGCTGATAGTTAAGTAGCTTAAGGAAGTTGCGAGAAAGAGTAAACTACCTACCAACTCTAATATCAAGTAGCGAATGGGAATTTTTGACTGACAAAACCGACAGCGCAGTCGATTGATAAGCTGTGAAAGGACAGGGACTAAATCACGAGGTGCTAATTTCTGCCCACAAGCATTACAATGACTGGAAGGAACGATAATGGACTGTTCAGGAAAGCGATCAACAACCAGCCCTAAAAAAGAAGCCACAATGCTTCCAACCAAGAAAAAATAAAAATGAATCATACTTTTTTATTCGCAAATAATTCTAAAAAATTGCAACTTTTCTAATAAAAGAAATTTCTGAGTTCAATCATTTGACTTTCTTATTTAGAAACATTATAATTAAATCATAATCAAAAAGATTATAATCATTCTAAATAAAAGCGAGGTAGGATAATGGTTAATCTAAAAAATGAAGCAGCAAAAGATGTTGCAACTTTCTCAAGTGTTGAGTCTTTCAGTAAGTCTCTTCCCAAAACAAAAGCAGTTTTAAACCAAGTGGTAGCGGATTTATACACCGCTCACATTGCTCTTCACCAAGTACATTGGTACATGCGTGGAGCTGGTTTTATGGTTTGGCATCCTAAGATGGATGAGTACATGGAAACCTTGGATACGACTTTGGATGAAGTAAGTGAACGTTTGATTACTTTAGGTGGAACGCCGTATTCAACTTTGAGTGAATTTATCCAACACAGCAATATTGAAGAAAAAGAAGGAAAATTCAGTAAGAATGTTGCAGAAAGTTTGGAACGTGTCATCGAAATCTTCCGTTACTTGGTAGGCCTCTACCAAGAAGCTCTGGATGTAACAGATGAAGAAGGGGATGATGTGACCAACGATATTTTTGTCGGTGCAAAAGCAGAACTTGAAAAGAATATCTGGATGTTAACAGCAGAAATCGGTCAAACTCCGGGTTTGTAAGTAAATTTTTGAGAGTAGAAAATAAATTTTTAAAATCTTTTAGAATTTAAGATAAGTTTAAGGAGATGGCGTTATACTAACATCATCAGATGAAGACCTCCTAACTTTATTTGATAAAAATCCTAAACTTTTCTATTTCATAATAATCTCCCTATAAGAGTCGCCCAATCAGCGGCTTTTTTGTTGTTTTTGAGCACTTGAAGAATGTTTTACTTACAAAATGAGTTCTTTTCAACCTTGAAATACTCCTAAAATTCTGGTAAAATAAGCCTCATGAAAACACTTTATGATGTGCAGCAATACCTCAAAAGTTTTGGCATTATTATCTATATGGGTAAGCGCTTGTATGATATTGAAATGATGAAAATTGAGTTAGAGAGGATTTATGATGCGGGCTTGATAGAAAGAATGGACTATCTAGAAGCTGAGCGGGTCTTGCGAAAGGAACATCAGTTGGAGTTACAATATTTGAAGAAGAATGAGGAGAAAACATGTTAAACTGGATTTTATTGGCAATTATTGTTGGAACGTTAGGCTGGATGGGCTTTAACTATATTCGTGTTCGTCGTGCGGCTAAGGTAGTAGACAATGCAGAATTTGGTGATATGATTCGTCAAGGTCAGTTAATTGATTTACGAGATCCAGCCGATTTTCGTCGTAAACATATTTTAGGGGCACGAAATATTCCGTCACAGCAATTAAAAACAAGCTTAGGAGCGATTCGTAAGGACAAGACTGTTTTACTATATGAAAATAGTCGTGGACAACGTGTGATGAATGCAGCTATTCTATTAAAAAAACAAGGTTATCAAAATATTTACATCCTCTCTACAGGACTAGATGGATGGAAAGGAAAAATCAAAAGTGAGTAATCCAAGCGGGTTGCTCACTTTTAATAGCTTTTTTCTAGATAGTGCCTCACTATTTCGAGTTCTGCTTGGTTCAATACTCGGTATTCTCCTGTGGCTAAGTTTGGGTTTAATTCAAAATCTCCGAAATGCGTTCGTTTAAGAGAAGTAACTTTGACACCAACAGTTAAAAACATCTTTTTGATTTGGTGAAATTTTCCTTCAGAAATAGTGACAGTTGCACTGCTTTTGTTTGAGCTAGAAGAATGAATTGTAAGAGTAGCTGGTTTACAACTTGTTCCGTCAAGAAAAACGATGCCCTTTTGAAAGGATTGCACTGCTTGGTCGTCTAGGGGACCATTAACTTCAACCTCATATGTTTTTGTGACGTGATATTGAGGATGAAGCAATTGAAAACCGAGCGGACCGTTGTCAGTGATTAACAGCAGTCCAGAAGTATCTCGATCTAGTCGCCCGACAGAATATAACTTATCATTGAAATCTTCTGGTTTGATGAGATCTAGAACCGTTTGGGATTTGGCATCGGAGTTAGCTGTCACGACACCAAGGGGTTTATTCATCATAAAATACTGATGAGGCTTGCCCAGAACAGGTTGTTCTTCTAGCGTAATCGTCTGCAGACCTGTATCAACATTTTGACTGAGTTTTCGAGCAGGACAGTCATCTACCAAGATTTTCTTTTTTAGGAGAGCTTGCTTCATTTTTTTACGACTAATGTGAGCTTGAGCTAGTAGAACATCTAAACGCATACAGTTTCCTTTGTTTTTTTCTTATCATATCATAATTTTGCAATAAAGAATGTAAATAAATTTGTCGGGCATTGATTTTCTAATGAAAACATTTACACCCGGTTTAACCGTGTTTTTTACTGTAATCTGTGGTATAATTGTTCAGTTAGAAATAAAACTTAAGATTTAGAGGATAAAATGACAAAATTAAGAGAAGATATTCGCAATATCGCTATTATCGCTCACGTTGACCACGGGAAAACAACGCTGGTGGACGAATTATTGAAGCAATCACATACATTGGACGAACGCAAAGAGTTGCAAGAACGCGCAATGGACTCTAACGATCTTGAAAAAGAACGCGGAATTACCATTCTTGCTAAGAATACAGCTGTTGCTTACAACGGTGTTCGTATCAATATCATGGACACTCCAGGACACGCGGACTTCGGTGGAGAAGTTGAGCGGATTATGAAAATGGTGGACGGGGTTGTTTTGGTTGTTGATGCTTATGAAGGAACCATGCCACAAACTCGTTTTGTATTAAAAAAAGCTCTTGAGCAAGATTTAGTGCCGATTGTTGTGGTCAATAAAATTGACAAACCATCTGCACGCCCTGCAGAAGTGGTGGATGAAGTCTTGGAACTTTTCATTGAGCTGGGTGCAGATGATGACCAATTGGATTTCCCTGTCGTGTATGCTTCTGCTATCAACGGAACGTCTTCTATGTCAGACGATCCTGCTGACCAAGAGCACACTATGGCACCGCTTTTTGATACTATTATTGATCATATTCCAGCACCAGTGGATAATTCAGACGAGCCACTTCAATTCCAAGTTTCTCTTTTGGACTACAATGACTTTGTAGGTCGTATTGGGATTGGCCGTGTTTTCCGCGGGACTGTAAAAGTTGGAGACCAAGTGACACTTTCTAAACTAGACGGCACAACGAAAAACTTCCGTGTCACCAAGCTATTTGGTTTCTTTGGACTAGAACGTCGTGAAATCGACGAAGCCAAAGCAGGTGATTTGATTGCCGTGTCTGGTATGGAAGATATCTTTGTTGGAGAAACGATTACTCCGACAGATGCAGTAGAACCATTGCCAATTCTTCACATTGACGAACCAACGCTGCAAATGACTTTCTTGGTGAACAATTCACCATTTGCTGGTCGTGAAGGGAAATGGGTAACATCTCGTAAGGTTGAGGAACGCCTGCAAGCGGAATTGCAAACGGACGTCTCACTTCGTGTGGATCCGACTGATTCACCAGATAAATGGATTGTGTCAGGTCGTGGAGAATTGCACTTATCAATCTTAATTGAAACCATGCGCCGTGAAGGCTATGAGTTACAAGTATCGCGCCCAGAAGTTATCGTCAAAGAAATTGACGGTGTGCAATGTGAGCCATTTGAACGTGTGCAAATTGACACCCCAGAAGAATACCAAGGTTCGGTTATCCAAAGTCTTTCTGAGCGCAAGGGTGAAATGTTAGACATGGTGGCTACCGGAAACGGACAAACACGTTTGATTTTCCTTGTGCCTGCGCGTGGCTTGATTGGATACTCAACTGAATTCCTTTCTATGACGCGTGGTTACGGGATTATGAACCATACCTTTGACCAATATCTACCATTGATTCCAGGTGAGATTGGCGGACGCCGTCGCGGAGCTCTTGTTTCGATTGATACAGGAAAAGCAACGACTTATTCAATCATGTCTATTGAGGAACGTGGAACCATTTTTGTTAATCCAGGTACAGAAGTTTACGAAGGAATGATTATTGGTGAAAATTCACGTGAAAACGACTTGACGGTCAATATTACAAAAGCCAAACAAATGACTAATGTACGTTCTGCAACGAAAGATCAAACGGCGGTTATAAAAACACCTCGTATTTTGACATTGGAAGAATCACTCGAATTTTTGAATGATGACGAATACATGGAAGTGACACCAGAATCGATCCGTTTGCGGAAACAAATTCTTGATAAAAATCAACGTGCCAAAGCTGCTAAAAAGAAAAAATCAGCTGAATAATGAAAGGACGATTTGCTTCGTTGCTAATATATTAAAGAAGTAAATAGGCTAGAAAGGAGCAGAAATGTTTTATTTAATCTTTGGAATTCTCATTCTATTATTTTACATTTTTGCTACTCCGCAAAGCATTAAAGGGACTTTAAATGTAGTAGTTTTAGTGATTGCTCTAGTCGCTTTTATCATTTTATTAGGATTGGCAGTATTTCAGATTTTTCAATTACCGTCTGAATTTTTCGTAGGAATTGCAATGATTGGCGTAGCTTATTTTTCTCTACGTGATATTTCAAAATTGTCACAAAAAGATAGAAAAGTATCGTTTCGCTCAAAACTTCGTAACAGACAAGAATAAAAAGCCGTAAAGGCTTTTTTATTTTCTGAAAAAAAGGTAAAATAGATACAGAAGAATTAAAAAGAGGCATGTTATGAAGCACATTACAAATTTTGCAAATAAGAAAGTTTTAGTTTTAGGCTTGGCCAAGTCTGGTGAATCCGCTGCTCGTTTACTAGATAAGTTGGGAGCGATTGTCACAGTGAATGACGGAAAGCCATTTGAGGAAAATCCTGCTGCACAGTCTCTTCTTGAAGAAGGCATCAAAGTAGTAACAGGTGGTCATCCTTTGGAACTCTTGGATGAAGAATTTGAACTAATGGTCAAAAATCCTGGTATTCGTTACGACAACCCTATGGTCAAGAAAGCATTGGAAAAGGAAATCCCAGTCATCACTGAAGTTGAGTTGGCTTATTTGATTTCAGATGCTCCAATTATTGGGATTACGGGCTCTAATGGAAAAACAACAACGACAACAATGATTGCGGAAGTCTTGACTGCAGGTGGTCAAAGTGGTCTACTTTCTGGAAATATTGGTTTTCCAGCCAGTCAAGTTGCAACAACTGCAACCAAAAATGATACTCTAGTCATGGAGTTGTCTTCTTTCCAACTCATGGGTATTGAAACCTTTCACCCAGAGATTGTAGTGATTACCAACTTGATGCCAACTCATATTGATTATCATGGCTCTTTTGAAAATTATGTGGCGGCTAAATGGAACATTCAAAAAAATATGAGCAAATCTGACTTCCTCGTATTGAATTTCAACCAAACATTAGCGAAAGAGCTGGCTGCAAAGACGCAAGCAACCGTTGTACCATTTTCAACGACAGAAAAGGTAGACGGCGCTTACTTAGAGGGAAACATGTTGACCTTCCGTGGAGAGCCTGTTATGGCAGCAGATGAGCTTGGCGTTCCGGGCAGTCATAATGTTGAAAATGCCCTCGCAACTATTGCAGTTGCGAAACTGCGTGGCATTGAAAATCAAGTCATCAAAGAAACTTTGGCAGGTTTTGGCGGTGTTAAACATCGTCTCCAATATGTCGGTGAAATCAACCATGTTAAATTTTATAACGATAGCAAATCCACAAATATTCTTGCAACGCAAAAGGCTTTATCTGGTTTTGACAATAGTAAGGTCATCTTGATTGCTGGTGGGCTGGACCGTGGCAATGAATTTGACGAATTGGTGCCAGATATTCAAGGATTGAAGAAAATGGTTATTCTTGGAGAATCTGCAGCACGTGTCAAGAGAGCAGCGGATAAAGCAGGTGTTAGCTATATGGATGCTGCTGATGTGAAAGATGCGACGCAAAAAGCTTTTGCTGAAGCACAAGCAGGTGACATTGTTCTTCTCAGTCCTGCAAATGCTAGCTGGGATATGTATCCAAATTTTGAAGTTCGTGGCGATGAATTTATTGCAACATTTGAAGAATTAAAGGGTTAAGATGAAAAAGATTATATTTACAGGTGGAGGGACGGTTGGTCATGTGACTCTAAACCTTTTGCTCATTCCAAAATTCCTAGAAGCAGGATGGCAAGTCCACTATATTGGTGATAAGCATGGGATTGAATACCAAGAAATCCAGAAGTCGGGGTTGGACATCGCTTTTCATTCTATAGCGACGGGGAAATTACGACGTTACTTTTCTTGGCAAAATATGTTAGATGTATTCAAAGTGGCTTGGGGCATTTTGCAATCTTTAGGAATTATGCTAAAGGTTCGTCCGCAAGCTCTCTTTTCTAAAGGTGGTTTTGTATCAGTTCCTCCTGTCATTGCAGCTCGCTTAGCTGGGATTCCAGTTTATGTACATGAATCAGACCTCTCTATTGGTCTAGCAAATAAAATTGCTTACAAATGTGCGATAAAAATGTATTCTACTTTTGAACAAGCCCATGCGTTGACAAAAATTGAGCATGTGGGAGCTGTGACAAAAGTAGGAGAAAAAACAACTGCTCCAAATGAGCAGATTCAAGCGATTCGGCAGCGTTTTGATGAAAACTTTCCGACACTTCTGTTTGTTGGTGGATCAGCGGGAGCAAAGGTTTTTAATGATTTTGTAACGGCAAATAAAGCAGAGCTAACTCAGCATTACAATATTATCAATTTATCAGGCGATGCTCATTTAGATGAATTATCAAATCATCTGTACCGAATTGCCTATGTGACTGATCTCTATCAACCGTTGATGGATTTGGCGGATGTCGTTGTTACACGTGGCGGATCTAATACTATTTTTGAATTGTTGGCTATGGCAAAACTCCATGTAATTGTTCCTTTGGGACGCGAAGCAAGTCGCGGTGATCAGATTGAAAATGCAGATTATTTTGTAAAAAAAGGTTATGCTAAAAAATTAGACGAGTCTCAATTGAATTTGGAAAATCTTCAAAAAATGATAACAGAGTTGCTTGAACAGAAAGAATTTTATGAAGAAAACATGAAACAGTCCCACGAAATAAAATCGTTAGATGAATTTTATAACCTTTTAAAAAATGACATGAACAAAGGAAGAAAATGACAAAAAAGAAGCAAGAGGATCAGAAAGAGCAAGAAATAGAAAAACTTTCTGAGTGGCAAAAAAGAAACAAGGAATACCTTAAAAAAAAGGCTCAAGAAGAAGCTGAAAAAGTGAAAGAACTAGCAGAGCAAAAAAAGCAGCATTTGCCAAATTCTGAAAAAAAGAAAGTCGAAAAGAATGATGAAAGTGCAGAAGAAGTGACAGCGGATACTCAAGAGAACGAGTCAGAGGAGGCAGAAAAGCCTACCGAGACAGAAACTTCTGAGGAAGAACAAGATGAACCTCTTGATAAAGCAGCCTTGCGAAAAAAGAAGAAAGCAGAACGCAAACAAGCTAAGCGGGAAGCAAAAGAGACAAGAGAACAAATCGCTCCTCGCCATGTTTACCGTGCTTTACCAGTATTGATTCTAAGTTCTATTTTGTTAATTTTAGCTGTTTATTTTATAAGTCCCTATTCAAAATTAAAGAATATAGAGGTAACGGGTAATAAACAGCTTTCAAAAACAGAGGTGCTGGATGCTTCTAGTATTCAAAAAGAGGATTACACCTTGACGACATATTTAAGTCAAAAGGCACATGCTAGAAATATTAAATTGTCAAGTCTATGGGTGAAAAAAGCAGAGATAAGTTACCAATTTCCAATTACATTTAAAGTAAAAGTAACAGAATACACGGTTGTTGCTTATGATTATTCTGGGGAGCAGTATTTCCTAGTATTATCTAGTGGAGAAGAAATTGCTACTCCGGTTAAAAAATCCCAGTTGCCAAAAAGTTATATAACACTTGATTTTTCAGATAAAGCAATGCTTAAGAAATTTGTGCAACAATTATCAGGTATTTCTAATACAATCAAATCAGAAATTCAAACGGTTCAGCATACACCAAGTAAAGCGACTGAGGATTTGCTGACAATCACTATGACAGATGGAAATAAAATCTTAGTTCCTTTGTCAGAAGTAGCTAAAAAACTACCTTATTATGAAAAAATTAAACCACAATTGACGGAAACAAGTGTTGTGGATATGGAAGCAGGAATATTTAGTTATAGAAATAGCTAAAATAATGCAGAAAATCTACCCAATTTTTATTTTTTTATGTTATAATATGCTTTGAATAACTATAGTTTTTTGATAGTTAAATTGATAAGTGAGAAACTTGGTAGATAGAGAGGAATGGTCTAATGGCTAGAGATGGCTTTTTTACAGGATTAGATATCGGAACCAGCTCCATTAAGGTCTTGGTAGCAGAACATGTAAACAATGAATTAAACGTAATCGGAGTTAGTAATGCAAAAAGTGCTGGCGTAAAAGATGGTATTATTGTAGATATCGAAGCGGCAGCAAGTGCTATAAAATCAGCAATTTCACAAGCAGAAGAAAAAGCAGGAATTTCCATTAAGTTGGTGAACGTTGGTTTGCCTGCTAACCTGTTGCAGATTGAAGCAACACAAGGTATGATTCCTGTGACAAGTGAAACGAAAGAAATTACAGATGCAGATGTTGAAAATGTTGTACGATCTGCTTTGACAAAAAGTATGACTCCAGACCGGGAAGTTATTACCTTTATTCCAGAGGAATTCATCGTAGATGGTTTTCAAGGAATTCGTGATCCTCGCGGAATGATGGGAATTCGTTTAGAAATGCGTGGCCTTCTATATACAGGTCCACGTACTATTCTTCATAATTTGAGAAAAACGGTTGAGCGTGCAGGAGTTCAAGTTGAAAACATTATCATTTCTCCGCTCGCTATGACAAAATCCGTTCTGAATGAAGGAGAGCGTGAGTTTGGTGCAACTGTCATTGATATGGGGGGCGGCCAAACAACTGCAGCTTCTGTTCGCAATCAAGAATTACAATTTACCAATATCTATCAAGAAGGTGGCGAATATGTTACAAAAGACATCTCTAAGGTTTTAAAAACATCTAAGAAGTTGGCAGAGAGCTTGAAGTTTAACTATGGAGAAGCATACGTACCTGCCGCTAGCAATGAGTCTTTCCAAGTGGAAGTAATTGGTGAAGTGGAACCAGTTGAAGTGACAGAGCGTTATTTAGCAGAAATTATTTCAGCGCGTGTTAAACATATCTTTGAACAAATCAAGCAAGATTTAGAGAGAAGACATTTATTAGAGCTTCCAGGTGGTATTGTTATTATTGGAGGCGGTGCGATTTTGCCGGGCGTGGTTGAATTGGCACAAGAAGTTTTCGGTGTTCCCGTTAAATTATATGTTCCAAATCAAATCGGTATTCGTAATCCAGCGTTTGCCCATGTTATTAGTTTATCAGAGTATGCAGGAAACTTATCTGAAGTGGATGTTCTAGCACAAGCTGCTGTTCATGGTGATGAACTTTTACGGCATCAGCCAGTTGAATTCTCTCGTTCAACACAGCAAAGTCAGTCGTTCAATCCGTTGCAACGCTTTACTCAACCACAACAGCCAACTGCGTCTTTGGTTGATGAAGCAGTAGAAGAAGTTGAACGTCCAGAACTACTTCCAACACAATCTCAACAGCCAAAAGAAAAATTGACAGATCGTGTTCGAAATCTACTTGGCAATATGTTTGATTAAAGGAGAAGGTAATACATTATGACATTTTCATTTGATGCAGCTGCGGCACAGGGAGCAGTAATTAAAGTTATTGGTATCGGTGGTGGTGGTGGTAATGCCATTAACCGCATGATTGATGAAAGAGTATCAGGCGTTGAATTTATCGCTGCCAATACAGATGTGCAAGCTCTGAGTGGCTCAAAAGCAGAAACAGTTATTCAGCTTGGACCAAAGTTGACTCGCGGTCTAGGTGCTGGAGGACAGCCTGAAATCGGTCGTAAAGCGGCTGAAGAAAGCGAAGAAGTGTTGACGGAAGCTCTTACGGGAGCTGATATGGTGTTCATTACTGCTGGTATGGGCGGTGGCTCTGGTACAGGTGCTGCACCAGTTATTGCTCGTATTGCAAAAGGTCTTGGTGCCTTAACTGTTGCAGTTGTTACTCGTCCGTTTGGCTTTGAAGGAAGTAAGCGTGGTAACTTTGCTATTGAAGGAATCAATGAACTTCGTGAGCATGTAGACACACTTCTTATCATTTCAAACAATAATTTACTTGAAATTGTTGATAAGAAAACTCCTCTTCTTGAAGCATTGAGCGAAGCAGACAATGTCCTTCGTCAAGGTGTACAAGGAATTACGGACTTGATTACAAGCCCAGGACTTATTAACCTTGACTTTGCCGATGTAAAAACCGTTATGGCAAATAAAGGTGATGCTCTTATGGGAATCGGTATTGGTAGTGGCGAAGAACGTGTTATTGAAGCTGCACGTAAGGCTATCTATTCACCGCTTCTTGAAACAACGATTGATGGAGCTGAAGATGTCATTATCAACGTTACAGGTGGTCTTGATATGACCTTGATTGAAGCAGAAGAAGCATCAGAAATCGTCAATCAAGCAGCAGGTCATGGTGTTAATATTTGGTTGGGTACTTCTATTGACGATAGCATGAAAGATGAAATTCGTGTGACAGTTGTTGCAACGGGTGTTCGTCAAGAAAAAATTGATCGAGTAAGTGGTGTTCGTCCAGTTGCTCAACAAAATTCTTATGCAGCTGGAACTCGTGAAAATCGTAATTCTAGAGGAAGCCAAGGTTATGACCGTAACTTTGATTTGACTGAACATCTTGAAGTTCCAAAGCCAAGTCGTCAACGGACAGAAGCGCCACAGGCTTCAGCATTTGGTGATTGGGATTTGCGTCGTGAAAATATTGTTCGCTCAACAGATGCGAGTGCTGCACCAGCTATAGAGCGTTATGAAGACACTAGTTCTGATGACGATGAATTAGAAACACCACCTTTCTTTAAAAACCGTTAAAATGGATTTAGAAAAGAATACATATCAAGTTTTGGAAAATGTAGCGCAAGCTACTCAAAAAGCCAATCGCTCAAAAAATTCAGTAGAAGTAATAGCTGTCACCAAATATGTTGACAGCTCTACTGCTAAAGAGCTGGTTAAAGCAGGAATTCATCATATCGGTGAAAATCGAGTTGATAAATTTCTAGAGAAATATCAGGCTCTGAAAGATGAACGTGTAACTTGGCACTTAATTGGTACACTTCAAAGGCGGAAAGTGAAAGATGTCATCAATTATGTTGACTATTTCCATGCCTTAGATTCAGTAAAATTAGCTCAAGAAATCAACAAAAGAGCTGAACATATCATTAAATGCTTTTTACAAGTAAATATTTCCAAAGAAGCTAGTAAACATGGTTTTGCTATAGAGGAAATAGATACGATTTTACCTGAGCTAGAAAAACTTGAAAACATTCAGATTGTAGGTTTGATGACAATGGCACCGATTGAAGCAGATGAAGCGGAATTAAATGCCATTTTCCAACAAGCCTATAAATTACAGCAAATATTACAACGTAAACAGTTGCCTAATATGCCTTTTACTGATTTAAGTATGGGAATGAGCCGTGATTATGCAATAGCTATTGCAAATGGTTCGACTTTTGTCAGAATTGGTATTGCATTTTTTAAATAGGAAAGTATTATGTCTCTTAAAGATAGATTTGATAAATTCATTGATTACTTTACAGAAGATGGTGAAGACGCAAGCGTTCAAACGCCAGAGTTGCCACCACGTGTGAGTAATCAATCTACACCTACCAAAGAAAGACTAGTACATACAGCGAGTAGCTCTTCACAATCTTCTACAAAGTCGGGAGCAAATGAGAACATTACTCGTCTGCATGCACGTCAGCAAGAATTGGCACAACATCGGAGAATTTCAGATGACAAAGTGACAATCAATGTTCGTTATCCAAGAAAATATGAAGAAACAACTGAAATTGTTGATTTGTTAATTGTTAATGAAAGCATTTTGATTGATTTTCAATATATGACAGAAGTGCAAGCTCGTCGTTGTTTGGATTATTTGGATGGTGCTCGTTATGTGCTTGCAGGAAATATAAAAAAAGTTGCAAGTACAATGTACCTTTTAACACCAATCAATGTTGTTGTAAATGTTGAGGATTTGAAATTACCTGAGGATTTACAAAGTGGCGAATTTGATTTTGATATGAAACGTAGATAAAAACATGGTTTGGATTGTAAATATACTTTATAATTTAGTGAGATTATATTCATTTATTTTAGTGGTGTATGCTCTTTTATCATGGTTTCCAGGTGCCTATCAAACGTCGTTTGGTCAGTTGATTCTGCGGATAGTAGAGCCTGTTTTAAAACCATTTCAACGTTTCAACCTACAATTTGCTGGGATTGATTGGACGGTTCTTGTCGTTATCTTTCTTCTGAATTTTGTTTCTGGCATCATTTTGAATGCCCTTTTGCTTTTAGCTTAAATTCATGAAGAATACCAAATATTTATACCAACATTTTGCTGAAGAAGATCGTGAATTTGTTGATAAAAGTTTAGAACAGATGCAGCGAGTTGAAGATTCTTATTCTTTTGAAGTGACTTCATTTGTAAATCCACATCAAGTTGAAGTTTTGCGAAATCTTGGGAATCGCTTACAATTGCAAATGTTTTCAAGTTCGGATTATTATACGAGTGAATTTGCTAAAGTCATTATTGCTCCTCTCTACTATGAGTTGCAATTAAATGATTTTGAAATGGATCTGTTAGAAATCAGCTATGCGAATAAATTTCACCATTTCACCCATTCGCAAATAATGGGAACGTTATTGAATCAATTAGGGATTGAACGTAAAGTTTTTGGTGATATTCTTGTAGCTTCAGGTAGAGCACAAATTATGGTAGATAAGAAATTTACTCAATTTTTCATCGATCATATCTCAAGGATAGCAAAGATACCTGTAAAATTAAAGCAAGTAGATTTTTCACAACAAATTATCGCTCAAACTGATTCAAAACTAAGAGATGTTCTTGTCTCTAGTATGCGTTTGGATAAAGTGGTAGCTGCCTCATTTCATTTGTCACGAAGCATTGCCACTCGGCTGATAGCAACAAAGCAAGTTAAGGTAAACTATTCTACGCTGGATAATCCCAGTCATCATTTGTTATTAAATGACTTGATTAGTGTACGAGGATATGGGAGAGTAAAAGTTTTAAGAGAAAATGGCTTTTCAAAAAATGGAAAGTACAAATTAACTGTTGAATTATTGTCTAGTAAGTAAGGAGAAAATATGGCTATTACATCATTAGAAATTAAAGATAAAGCTTTTGCTCATAAATTTAGAGGATATGATGTTGACGAAGTAGATGAATTTCTTGATATCATTGTCCAAGATTACGAAGATTTAGTGCGTGTCAATCATGAACAAGAGTCAAAAATTAAAAATCTGGAAGAACGTTTGACCTATTTTGACGAGATGAAGGATTCCCTTAGCCAGTCTGTATTGATTGCACAAGATACAGCAGAACGTGTAAAACAAGCGGCAAATGACCGTTCTGAAAACATTGTTCATAAGGCTGAGCAAGAAGCCCAACATTTGTTGGATGAGGCAAAATACAAGGCTAATGAAATTCTTCGTCAAGCGACTGATAATGCTAAGAAAGTGGCTGTTGAAACAGAAGAGTTGAAAAATAAAACGCGTGTTTTCCACCAACGTTTAAAATCAACCATTGAAAGTCAATTAAGCATTGTGAATTCTTCAGAATGGGAAGATATTCTTCGCCCAACAGCTACTTACTTGCAGACTAGTGATGAAGCCTTTAAAGAAGTTGTTCAGTCTGCTTTGGGTGAAGTCGTAACGACTCCAGAAGAAGATGAAGTGGATGTGACGCGTCAGTTCTCTCCAGAGGAAATGGAAGAATTACAAAGACGCATTGAAGAAGCAAATCGTGAATTAGCCGAAACACAAGCGTTTGAAACATTAGATGAGTCTGTCTTAGGATTAAATCTGACAAATGCTGAGACTTCAACAGATAACTCAGAAGCTACTTCAATAGAATCTGTAGATATTTTATAAGAGAATGTAAAAACAAGATGCTAACAAAATATTCGCAGCGAGCAGGTGACGGTGAGAGACCTGTAATTCCTTTTGTTAGGATTATCATTTTGCAAACTTAAATCTGAAAACAGTAAGATTTAACGCTTAACTCACGTTACGAGTAAGAGGGATAGGAATCTTATTCTTGTCTAAATGAAGGTGGTACCACGAATTTTCGTCCTTTGGATGAATTTGTGGTTTTTTTATTTTAATTTGTTACTAATATGAAAAAGGAGAACTTATGAAATTAAAAGAAACTCTTAATCTTGGAAAAACAGCTTTTCCAATGCGTGCTGGTTTGCCGAATAAAGAACCTCTTTGGCAAAAAGAATGGGAAGATGCAAAATTGTATCAACGCCGTCAAGAATTGAATGAAGGAAAACCGCACTTCACACTTCACGACGGGCCTCCGTATGCTAATGGAAATATTCACGTTGGTCATGCCATGAATAAGATTTCAAAAGATATTATTGTGCGTTCAAAATCGATGTCTGGCTACTATGCACCTTACATTCCAGGTTGGGATACTCATGGCCTTCCAATTGAGCAAGTCCTAGCGAAGCAAGGTGTGAAACGCAAAGAAATAGATTTGGCAGAGTATTTAAAACTTTGTCGCGATTATGCACTGAGTCAAGTAGACAAGCAACGGGAAGATTTCAAACGCTTAGGTGTTTCTGGTGATTGGGAGCATCCGTATGTGACGTTGACTCCGGATTATGAAGCTGCTCAAATTCGCGTATTTGGAGAAATGGCGAAAAAAGGCTATATCTACCGCGGTGCGAAGCCGGTTTATTGGTCATGGTCATCTGAATCAGCTCTTGCAGAGGCAGAAATTGAGTATCATGATTTGGTTTCAACCTCTCTTTACTATGCAAATAAGGTAAAAGACGGCAAAAATGTGCTAGATACAGATACTTATATTGTAGTTTGGACGACAACACCATTTACTATTACGGCTTCTCGCGGTTTGACAGTAGGTGCTGACTTTGATTATGTTGTGGTAAAACCAGCTGGGGAAAGCCGTAAATTTGTTGTTGCTGCTGACTTGCTCAATAGCTTGTCTGAAAAATTTGGCTGGGAAGATGTGGAGGTCTTGGCAACTCATCGCGGTGCTGAACTGAACCACATCGTGACAGAGCACCCGTGGGATGAGGAAGTAGATGAATTGGTGATTCTTGGTGACCACGTTACACTAGATTCAGGTACAGGGATTGTCCATACAGCTCCTGGTTTTGGTGAGGACGACTACAATGTTGGAGTTGCAAATGGCTTAGAAGTAGCCGTTACAGTCAATGAACGTGGTATCATGATGGAAAATGCTGGCCCAGATTTTGCAGGGCAATTTTATGACAAGGTAGTTCCTACAGTAATTGAAAAGTTAGGTCAACTTCTCCTTGCGCAAGAAGAAATTTCTCACTCCTACCCATTTGACTGGCGGACGAAAAAGCCAATTATTTGGCGTGCGGTACCGCAATGGTTTGCTTCAGTTTCAAAATTCCGTCAGGAAATTCTTGATGAGATTGAAAAAGTGAAGTTCCACTCTGAATGGGGTAAAGTTCGTCTTTACAATATGATCCGTGACCGTGGAGATTGGGTCATTTCGCGTCAGCGGGCTTGGGGAGTGCCACTTCCAATCTTCTATGCGGAGGACGGCACACCGATTATGACAGAGCAAACAATTGAGCATGTGGCTGAGCTCTTTGCGGAACATGGCTCTATCATTTGGTGGCAACGAGAAGCGAAAGATTTGCTTCCAGAAGGATTTACTCATCCAGGATCACCAAATGGTACATTCACTAAAGAAACGGACATCATGGACGTGTGGTTTGATTCTGGTTCTTCTTGGAATGGTGTGGTGGTCAATCGTCCTGAATTGACTTATCCTGCTGACCTTTATCTTGAAGGGTCAGACCAGTATCGTGGTTGGTTCAACTCATCGCTTATCACATCGGTTGCCAACCATGGTGTAGCTCCTTATAAACAAATTCTTTCACAAGGGTTTGCTTTGGACGGTAAAGGCGAGAAAATGTCGAAGTCTCTCGGCAACACGATTGCTCCAAGTGATGTTGAAAAACAATTTGGTGCGGAAATCTTGCGGCTTTGGGTGACGAGTGTGGATTCTAGCAACGATGTGCGTATCTCTATGGATATTCTTGGTCAAGTGTCTGAAACCTACCGAAAAATCCGTAACACCTTGCGCTTCTTGATTGCGAATACCTCTGATTTTAATCCAAAAGAAGACGCTGTTGCTTATGATGACCTTCGCTCTGTTGATAAGTATATGACCGTTCGATTTAATCAACTTGTCAAGACGATTCGTGAGGCTTATGCCGACTTTGAATTTTTAGATATTTACAAAGCGATTGTAAACTTCGTGACAGTTGATTTATCAGCTTTTTATCTTGATTTTGCAAAAGATGTTGTCTATATTGAAGCAGCTAAATCATTGGAACGCCGTCAAATGCAGACCGTCTTTTATGATATTTTAGTAAAAATTACAAAATTGTTGACCCCAATTCTTCCACATACAGCAGAAGAAATCTGGTCTTACTTAGAACATGAGCCAGAAGAATTTGTTCAATTAGCGGAATTGCCAGATGCGTTGACTTTCCCTAATGAGGAAGAACTGTTAGATACTTGGACAGCCTTTATGAACTTCCGTAGTCAAGCGCAAAAAGCTTTGGAAGAAGCACGTAACAAAAAAGTGATTGGAAAATCCTTGGAAGCTCACTTGACTGTTTATCCAAATGAAGTCGTGAGAATGCTACTTGAAGCGGTTAATAGCGACGTTGCGCAACTTCTCATTGTCTCTAAATTAACAATCGCAGACGGGGAAGCTCCTGAAAGTGCTATTGCTTTCGAGGATGTAGCTTTTACAGTTGAGCATGCAGAAGGACAAGTTTGTGAACGTTGCCGTCGGGTAGATGAAACAGTCAAAGAACGTAGCTATCATGCAATTGTTTGTGACCACTGTGCAGAAATCGTTGAAGAACATTTTGCGCAAGCAGTTACAGAAGGATTTGAAACAAAATAATCAAAAGGGAGTGGGACAAAAATCGGTAATTTCAGAGAAATTTGATTCTGTCGTCCCACCCACTCAACCACTGCGGCTTGCAAGAAACTCATAAAAATCTGACGAGGTTAAGGACTTTCAGCCTCGTCATTTTTTAATTCCAAAGTTGCAAATGCAACTAATGTATGTTATGCTGATTTTATTGAGAATTTTCTATTTTATTGAGAATGGCTTCTAGTTGAAAGAGCTCGGAAGATGTCAGATTTTTCATAACAGACTGAATATAGATTGTTTCAAATCCAATCAATCGGTCGTAGATTTGCAAAGCCTTCGTCGTAGGGAAAAGCTCTTTAAATTTCTTATTTTTAGAGTTGACTTTCTTTGTGATAAATCCTTTGTCCTCTAGTTTTCTAAGGGAGCGACTAAGTGTTGTTTTATCAATTTTTACCATATGAGAAAGTTGAGATTGATTCAGTCCTTCATGCTCAACAATGCGGATAAGGATAAGAAAGAGATTATTATCTAGGTTGTATTGGCTGGCTTCATGATTCATATTCATCGTGGCTTGGCGAGAAATTATGCCCATTTGACGAAAGAGATGACGATAATCCATAAAAGGCTCCTTTTATAGTTGCATTTACAATTATCATATAATAAAGAAGAAGGGAAAACAAGTATGTGGTATAAAAAGATATTTGAGGAATTAACCACCTTAGAATTTTATAAATGCTTGAAATTACGTTTGGAAACATTTGTCGTAGAGCAAAATAGTGTTTATAATGATTTGGATGAGCACGACTTAGAAGCGATCCATATTTTTCATGAAAATGAAGCCGGCGAGGTAGATGCTTATGCGAGAGTATTTGAAACGGGCACTACCATTCATTTTGGACGTGTCGTAACAGCGGCTTCTACTTGCGGTCAAGGGCTTGGTCGTAAGTTGGTCCAAGCTATTATGGAGACTTGTGCTGAAAAATGGCCTGAAAAAGAGATCTACATAGAGGCGCAAGAGCAGGTGGTGGGCTTGTATGAGAAATTTGGATTTGAAGCTGTTAGTGAACCCTTCATCTTAGAATCACGAGTACATGTGAAAATGGTTTACAAACGAGAATAAATGGGAAAATAAGTTTTGATAATGAGAAACGAAAGAGTCTGTTCCTAAAATAATTTAAGCCATTTTAAGAAAAGCACTCTATTTTAGTGGAAAATATGATAGAATAGCTGATAGGAGGAACAGTATGTTTCATAAAAGTAAGTTATTTTTTTGGACAACAGAAGTCTTACTACTAACCATTATCTTTTTTATCTGGCGGCAAATGGACGGCTTGATTTCCCCTTTTGTGAGCGTTTTAAATACGGTTTTAATTCCTTTTCTAATTGCGGGATTTTTGTACTATGTGACGAATCCTTTAGTGAAATTCCTAGAGAAAGAGCTGAAAATTAAGAGAATTTTTGGAATTTTGATTACCTTGGTTCTCTTGTTTGGAATTATTGCTCTGGGCATTATTTATCTGCTACCTATTTTGATTACGCAGTTGACAAGTTTGATTTCTTCTAGTCAAAATGTTTATGGGGAATTGCAAAATTGGATTAACCAGCTATCGCAGCACTCTCTCTTTAAAAATCTGAATATCCAGTCTATTATTAAGCAGTTAAATTTGTCTTATGTGGATATTTTGCAAAATATTTTAAATAGTGTCACCAATAGTCTGGGGAGTGTCGTTTCAGCAGTAGTGAATACATTTTTGATTCTCATCATGACGCCGATCTTTTTGGTCTATTTCTTAATTGACGGGGATAAATTACTGCCCATGTTGGAAAGAACTGTTTTGAAGCGGGATAAGCTCAACATCACGAAATTATTGACCAATCTTAATGCAACGATTGCTCGGTATATTAGTGGGATTTCGATTGATGCGTTTATTATTGGAACGTTGGCTTTCATTGGCTATAGTGTTATTGGTCTGAAATATGCTTTGATATTTGCTATTTTTTCTATGATTACTAATCTTATTCCTTATGTGGGTCCAAGCATTGGGTTGATTCCGATGATTATCACTTATCTGATTGCTGATCCGAAAAAAATGGTGATTGCAGTTATATATATGTTAATTGTGCAGCAAATTGACGGAAATATTCTCTATCCACGGATTGTAGGTGGCGTGATGAAGGTGCATCCAATTACCATTATGGTTCTCTTGCTTTTGTCAAGTAATATTTATGGGATTGTTGGGATGATTGTAGCGATTCCGATTTATTCTATTTTGAAAGAAATTGCAAAATTCCTAGCGAATTTATATGATAATCATCGAGCTGCACAGGAGCAAAAGAAAAATGAGGAGTACGGAATTATTAATAAATAAGAATGGGATGATGAATAAATTCAAAATCTGAAAGATGAATAGACATTCAGAAGGACTGTGTCTTAATGTTTTAGAATGATGAATATAGGGAAGTGGAAGCAAGCTAAATGTAACAAAAATTTAGTTTGGAATTCCACTCCTTTTTCTTTCTAATACGTTTTATTAAAACCATAAGTGTATTTTTATGCTAAAATAGAACTAATAAGATAGAGGAGGTACACTTATGGTAACACGTCGTAAATATTCTCCGCAGGAAATAAGAAAAAATTCTTCTTATTTCTCTCCTTTGAAGGCAATAATTGAAACAGCTTTTTATGAAAATCAGGTTGTTGCAATAAAAACAGTGGAAGAAGCTTATCAATTGGCTTCCGCAGCTGCTGGGACAGTTGTCTTAGATATGCCTGTCATTCATACAAAGGAATTGGGCTTGCCTTCTTATGCTCGCGTTTTATTAACGAATTCTGGAGCAGTCGTTGGTCGAACGGCCAAAGCTCGACGGATTTGGTAGGGACAGTGAGGAAGATGAAAAGCTGCTTTCAATAGTACGCAGTGCAATCTATCAGGCTCATCATCGAAAATTTTATAAGGCAGATGCAGTTGTGGGGCTCGCTGAAGCCTTCATGGCTTGTGCTCATCTCATGGTTCCTGAAGATGAAATCAACAATCTCTATTCTTGGCTTTTAAACTTACAAATTTTGGATGAAGAGTTTAAAAATCGTTTGAGAGTTTCTAAAAAGTACGATGAAAATGACATATTTGTTTTTTTCGATCCCAAATGGAAGCATCCAGATTATCCTGAAGGATTGGTATATTTTGATACTCAGCACAATTGTGTCATTATTTTGGGTTTAAATTACTTTGGTGAGTTGAAAAAAGCGACTTTAACCTTAGCTTGGGCAACCGCTGCTAGAAATGGTTATGTGGCGTGTCATGGCGGCTTGAAAATCTTTAAACAAAAAGAGGTTGAAAAGCAAGACTATGTAGCCTCCTTCTTTGGTTTATCTGGTTCAGGGAAATCCACACTGACACATGCCAAACACAATGGAAAATATGATATTAAGGTTTTGCATGATGATGCCTTTATTATTTCTGTCAAAGATGGGTCTTCCATTGCTTTGGAACCGTCCTATTTTGATAAAACGAATGACTATTCCATTGGACATAGGGAGCAGGACTTTTTTGTAACAGTTCAGAATTGTGGTGTGACACTGGATGACAATGGTCTAAAAAAATTGGTGACAGAGGACATTCGAAATGGAAATGGTCGGACAGTTAAGTCTCGTTTTGCAACGCCAAATCGGGTCGATCGAATTGATGAACCTATCCAAGCCATTTTCTGGATTATGAAAGATGATTCTCTTACACCCTTGGTTAAAATTAACGATTCGCTGATGGCTTCTACGATGGGTTGTACCTTGATGACCAAGCGTTCCAATGCTGAAAATGTGATTGGCAAGCATGATGATTTGGTGATTGAACCTTATGCCAATCCATTTAGAGTGTATCCCTTGGTGGAAGATTATCGGATATTCCGTAGTCTCTTTGAATCTGGTGTCGACTGCTATATCATCAATACTGGATTTTATATGGGCAGGGGAATTTCAAAAGAGGTCAGTCTGAGTATTATTGAAAAAATTGTTGATGAAGAAGCAGATTTTAAACCATTTGGACCGTTGGAAGGTTTTGAATATATGGAATGTGAGGGCTATCCTGTTCCAAGTTTTGATTCTCGCTATAAACAATTAATCAGAGAAAGAATGCAGGTACGGTTAAATTTCTTGCTTGCTTTCAACCAAAAATACCCGAAAACGGCACTTCCTATTGATGCAATTTCACGCTTGGAAACAGTTCTGCAAAATTTAGAAGCCTAAACAATCGATTTTCTTCTTTGCAATCTTCCTTCAAACTTTCTTTTTAACACTCCCTGTGCAAGAAGTCAAAAAGTATGCTATAATTAAGATTACTTATATATGAGGAGAGAATATTCATGGAAGACCCTAGCAGTCAGACCTTGTTACTGCAAGCTTTATTATTACTGATTTTAACGCTATTGAACGCCTTTTTTTCAGCAGCAGAGATGGCGATGGTATCTTTAAATCGCGCTCGTGTAGAGCAAAAAGCTGAAGAAGGCGATGCAAAATATATTCGTTTGTTAAAAGTCTTGGAAAATCCTAATCATTTTCTGTCCACTATTCAAGTTGGGATTACTTTGATTACAATTTTGTCAGGAGCTAGTTTGGCTAATACACTCGGTCGGGAAATTGCTTCTTGGATGGGAAATTCTGAGACAGCAAGAGCGATTGCAAGCTTCTTATCTGTTGCTATTTTGACTTATATTTCGATTGTTTTTGGTGAATTGTATCCAAAGAGAATCGCTCTGAACCTCAAAGATTCCTTAGCAGTTCGTACAGCGCCAGTTATCATCTTTTTGGGAAAAATTGTCAGTCCCTTTGTTTGGCTTTTATCAGCTTCTACCAATCTGCTCAGTCGAATCACTCCCATGACTTTTGATGATGCAGATGAGAAAATGACACGTGATGAGATTGAGTATATGCTGACCAATAGTGAAGAAACATTGGATGCAGATGAAATTGAAATGCTGCAGGGGATTTTTTCACTAGATGAGATGGTGGCGCGTGAGGTAATGGTGCCGCGTACCGATGCGTTTATGGTGGACATCAATGATGATACCAAGGAAATTATCGAAAGTATTTTGAGGCAGAATTTCTCACGAATCCCAGTCTATGATGATGACAAGGATAATGTTATTGGACTTATTCACACCAAACGTCTGTTAAATGAGGCGTTTACTAATGGTTTTGATAATATTGTACTACGAAAAATTTTGCAGGAACCGCTCTTTGTGCCAGAAACGATTTTCGTGGATGATTTGCTGACAGAGTTGCGGAACACGCAAAATCAAATGGCGATATTGTTAGATGAATATGGTGGTATGTCTGGTCTGGTAACGTTGGAAGACCTACTGGAAGAAATTGTCGGTGAGATAGATGATGAAACAGATAAGGCTGAAGTAGAGGTGTATCAGGTTTCTGACCATACTTATTTCGTCCTTGGCACCATGAGTTTGAATGACTTTAACGAGTATTTTGAAGTTGAACTGGAAAGTGATGACGTTGATACCATTGCGGGTTATTATTTGACGGGCGTAGGCTCGATACCCGACGTGAAAGAGCGTTTGAGTTATGAAGTGGAAAGTCAGGGCAAAAAGCTCATTTTAACCAATGATAAGGTAAAAAATGGACGTGTGACAAAGCTCAAAGTAGAAGTTTCTGAAATAGTAGAAGAAGAGGAAGAAGTTGAGAAATAATCTCAGCTTCTTTCGTTTTTCAAAAATTGATAAGTTTGCTTTACTTTTTATAAATATGTGAATGGCATTAAAAATAAAGGAAGCAGATCGATGACAACGACATTCTTCCTTTTTGGCTATTTTTAATATTGAAGAGTGAATTTTGTGAAGGGTCATGATCATTTTTGCCGTTTGGAAAAGTCAACGAAACGGAATTTTTCGAGTTTATGACGACTATCTGTAAACTGAAATTGCTGTCCGTCTGCAAGATAAACTTTGGATTTGACAGAGACGACATGGTGGTCATTTCCAATGTTCATCAATATTTTATCGCGATTGGTGGCTGGATCAATTGTGATTTCTTTTTGGGCGTAAGAAATGTGTAGTCCCAGTTCATCTTCTAAATAAGCATAAATTGAATGCTCTGCAATTTCACGGCTAATAGAAGGGACAAAACTCTTATCAAGGTAATCAATATCCAAGACGGAGGCAATCCCGTCAACGACCCTTTGGCGAATAATCCGCCACACCAGACGGTATTCAGGAAAACCAGTAAGACTGGATAATTTTTTATCAACTGTAATTTTTTCTAACTGTATGACATTGGTTTTAGAATTCATTCCATGTTGCCGAACAAGTTCTTGGTAACTAGTTAGGTTGGAAACAGGAAAGTCAATCTGTTCTTGTTGGATGACTTTAGAGCCTTGACCTCTCATTTTTTGAATGAGACCAGCTTTTTGAAGCAAATCAAGCGATTTACGAATCGTGTCACGGCTGACCTTGTAGGTCTGGACAAGTTCGTGTTCGCTAGGAAGATAATCATTCATCTGATATTTCTCGTTTAGAATATCTTGTTCTAAGAGTTTAAAAATTTGTTCATATTTTTTCATGATATCCTCACTTGTTTTCTTTTTAGCATACAATAAATAAATTTTACCAAAAAAGAGCCTTTTTTACCACGAACAACTTGCAGACATCTTTGGTATCGTTTACAATAAATGTATCAATCAATTGTACAATGATGAAAAAAAGAAGGAGAGTGTTAGGTTAAGCCTAGCCAAACAGAAAATGGGAAAATTTGAGAAAGACGCCAAGACGCTATTAGAGGCTATCGGCGGCAAGGGAAATATCTCAGCTGTCAGCCATTGTGCAACTCGGATGCGCTTTGTATTGGCAGATGAAAAGAAGGCGGACGTAAAAGCAATTGAAGCCATTCCAGCTGTAAAGGGAACTTTTACAAATGCAGGGCAGTTTCAGGTCATTATCGGAAATGATGTGCCGATTTTCTACAATGATTTTACAGCTGTTTCAGGGATTGAAGGAGTATCAAAAGAAGCAGCCAAAGCTGCTGCCAAAAGCAATCAGAATCCAGTACAGCGTGTCATGACAATGCTGGCGGAAATTTTCACTCCAATTATTCCAGCCATTATCGTTGGGGGGCTAATTCTCGGTTTCCGCAATATTCTGGAAGGTGTGCAGATTCAGGCACTCGGTCAAAAAATGGTTGACGGTGTTGCTCAGTTTGCTAAAGACGGTACTCCGATTTACAATACGATTGTGGATGTATCACAGTTCTGGAGCGGAGTAAACTCATTCTTGTGGCTGCCGGGTGAAGCGATTTTCCACTTCTTACCTGTTGGTATTGTTTGGTCTGTTTCTCGTAAAATGGGAACCAGCCAGATTTTGGGAATTGTTCTTGGGATCTGTTTGGTGTCACCACAATTGCTCAATGCGTACTCAGTAGCCAGCACACCGGCTTCAGAAATTGCTAAAAACTGGGTATGGGATTTTGGTTTCTTCACAGTTAAAAAAATTGGATACCAAGCACAAGTTATTCCAGCTCTGCTTGCAGGATTATCGCTATCTTATCTTGAAATCTTCTGGCGCAAACGCATTCCAGAAGTTGTGTCCATGATTTTTGTGCCATTCTTATCCTTGATTCCAGCTTTGATTCTAGCGCATACAGTCCTTGGTCCAATTGGTTGGACACTTGGACAATGGCTTTCAACAGCGGTGCTTGCTGGTCTGACTGGTCCTGTTAAATGGCTCTTTGGTGCGATATTTGGTGCCCTCTATGCACCGTTTGTTATCACTGGTCTGCACCACATGACCAATGCCATTGATACACAGCTGGTTGCAGATACAGGCGGTACGGCGCTATGGCCAATGATTGCCTTGTCCAATATCGCTCAAGGTTCAGCTGTATTTGCTTACTATCTGATGAACCGTCATAATGAACGTGAAGCACAGATTTCTCTGCCAGCAACGATTTCTGCTTATCTAGGTGTTACAGAACCAGCCCTTTTCGGGGTCAACGTGAAGTACGTCTACCCATTTGTGGCAGGGATGATTGGTTCTTCTATCGCAGGTCTCTTATCCGTAACCTTTAACGTAACAGCCAATGCTATCGGAATCGGTGGAATTCCAGGTATCTTATCTATCCAAGCTAAATACATGCTTCCATTCTTCCTTATTATGTTAGTAGCTATTGCAGTACCGATGATTTTGACTTTCTTCTTCCGCAAGACAGGCATGTTTACAAAGACAGAAGATGAAAGTGTCAAATCACCGCAAATTGAAGCCATTGACGAAGCAAAAGAAGCCGCTCCAAAAGTAGATTTTGCAGAAATTGCTAGCCCACTGGCTGGGGAAGTCAAAGAATTAAGCCAAGCAACCGACCCTGTCTTTGCTCAAGGCGTGATGGGACAAGGAGTTGTCATTCTTCCACGTGAGGGAGAACTGGTGGCCCCTGTGAACGGGACGGTATCAGTGCTTTTCCCAACCAATCATGCTGTTGGAATCGTGTCAGATGAAGGTGTCGAATTACTCATGCATATCGGTATGGACACAGTTAATCTCGACGGCAAAGGTTTTGAAGCTCATGTGGCTCAAGGAGACAGAGTGAGCGTAGGTCAGAAACTGGTTAGTTTTGATATAGCAGCTATTCAGGAAGCTGGCTTAGTGACTGAAACACCTGTGATTATCACAAATCAAGAGCAATTTCAGGCTGATGAACAGAGAACATTACCGCGGACTGTCGAACGTGGAGATAAGCTGATGACAGCTACTCGAATCGGGTAAAATGTTTGATACGATCTATGGTGAGCAGGATTTTATCTAACGAATGGACAAATTTATCTCAGTAATCCATTTGCCTCACTACTGGAAATCCAAGCAGCAATCTCTTAACGAGAGGCAAAAAGGCTCGTACAAAGAATAAAAGTAACGATAAAGGGGAGGAGCGCAAGCCCCGCCTCTTTCTTTTAGAAAATAGAAAAGGAAGACAAATGGCATTAGATAAGACAAAAGTCGTCTATCAAATTTATCCAAAATCATTTAAAGACACGACTGGCAATGGGCTAGGAGATTTTCAAGGCATTATTGAGAAAATTCCTTACCTCAAAGAATTAGGAGTGGATATGGTCTGGCTCAATCCTTTCTATCCCAGCCCGCAGCGTGATAATGGTTATGATATTTCAGATTATACGGCTGTCAACCCTCTTTTTGGGACGATGTCTGACTTTGAAGAGATGGTCCAAGTTGGGAAAGAATACGGCATTGACTTCATGCTGGATATGGTCTTAAATCATTGCTCGACCGAGCATGAATGGTTTCAAAAAGCTTTAGCTGGCGATCCGTACTACCAAGATTTTTTCTTTCTGCGTGATGAGCCGACAGACTGGCTGTCTAAGTTTGGCGGCAGCGCCTGGTCACCTTTTGGCGACACTGGCAAGTACTACCTGCACCTCTTTGATGTGACGCAGGCTGATCTCAACTGGCGCAATCCTTATGTCCGCGAAGAACTTTTCAAAGTTGTCAATTTTTGGCGGGACAAGGGTGTCAAAGGTTTTCGCTTTGATGTCATCAATCTGATTGGAAAAGATGAGGTGTTGGAAAACTGTCCGGAAAATGATGGTAAGCCTGCCTATACGGACAAGACCATTGTACATGACTACCTGCACATGCTGAATGAAGCGACTTTCGGACAGGCTGACTCATTTATAACTGTCGGAGAAATGAGTGCGACTACTATTGAAAACTGCATTCTCTATACAGATCCGGCACGTCACGAATTGTCTATGGCTTTCAATTTCCATCATTTGAAGGTGGATTATGAAAATGGTCAAAAATGGAGCTTGAAAAAATTTGATTTCGAGGAACTCAAGCATCTTTTCCATACGTGGGGCAAGGAAATGAGTGACCATGATGGCTGGAGTGCTCTATTTTGGAACAACCACGACCAGCCACGTGCCTTAAATCGTTTTGTTGATGTTCAGCATTTCCGCAATGAAGGAGCAACCATGCTTGCGGCCAGCATTCATCTATCTCGCGGCACGCCGTATATTTATATGGGAGAAGAAATCGGCATGGTGGATCCAGACTATGACTCTATGGCAGATTATGTGGATGTGGAGTCTATCAATGCCTATCAGATGCTGCTGGAGCAAGGCAAAACACCAGAAGAAGCTTTTGCAATTATTCAGGCCAAATCTCGCGATAATTCTCGCACTCCCATGCAGTGGGGTGATTCAGCAAATGCTGGCTTTACGACAGGCACCCCTTGGCTCAAAGCAGGGAAATCTTATCCTGAAATCAATGTTGAAAATGAGATACAAGGACCGATTTTCACTTTCTATCAAAAACTGATTGCCCTTCGTAAGGAGCTTCCTATTATTGCCGAAGGCAGCTATCAACCAGCTTATGAAGATAGTCAGCAAGTTTATGCTTTTGAGCGTCAATTAGGTGACGAAAAACTTTTGGTACTCAATAACTTTTATCCAGATCCGATTACGATAGATATTTTACCAGAGTATCAAAATGGCGAAGTGCTCCTTTCCAATTATGAAGAAACTCAAACAGCAGAAGTTGTAACATTAAGACCTTATGAAAGTTTGGCAATTATTGTAAATAAACACTAAATGTAGCAATAAATCCTAAAATCGACTGAACCATTCAGGCGATTTTTTTAAATTTGAAAGAAAGCGCTTGCATCGGCCTTCTGTTTTATTTATAATAATTACGGTAGAAATACATCTCAAGGAAATTTGATTTCTAAATTATGATGTAAAGGAGAATATATGAAAAAAACTTCAAAACAATTGCCTGTATTGTTTGCGACAGCTATTTTGTTAGCTAGTAGCGTTCTAAGTCCTATTGTTCAGGCAAATGAGGCGAGCTCTTCAAGTTCAGAAACTTCTGTAACAACGACTTCAGAGTCTAGTTCTGTTGCTTCGACAACTCAGTCGCAATCATCAGAAACAACTTCTGAAAGTTCAGCAAGCAGTACGAGTAGTACGAATGAGCCAAGTAGCACAAGCGAAGAAACACCTAAGACAGAAGCTTCAAGCAGTGAAGCAAGAGCCGCTGTTTCGGAATTTACCGAGGTAGCTAATATTGGTCAAATTCAAGGCGAAGCACATGAATCGCCTTATAATGGGAAAAAGGTGCGCGTGTCAAGTGTAGTCGTCACTAAAACGGATCGATATGGCTTTTATGCACAAGACATCAAAGCTGACGGGAACACAAAGACTTCAGACGCTATCTATGTAGTTTCAAAGGAAAAAGTAGCTGTTGGAGACCGATTGACGATTGAAGGTGAAGTTAAAGAAGGTTACATGGAGTCGCTCAGCGTCCGTCCGGGGCAAACTTTCCGTAAACCAACTGACAGCTTAACTGTAACACAATTGTTTGCTTCTAAGGTAACGAAAAACGGTACAGCCGCACTACCAGAATCAGTCAATATTTCAGAGCGTATGCCAAAAGATATCGTAGACAATACTCCGACTGTCTACGATCCAGAGCATGACGCCTTGGACTATTGGGAAAGTCTTGAAGGCATGTTGACAACAGTTAAAAAACCTCATGTGCTTGGACCACAATATCGCGGGGATATCTACCTGTTGCCTGCTGGCTATCAAGAATTACCGTTAAATAATATCGGTGGCGTCAATTTACGTCTGAATGTGCAAAATACGGCAACCATTCCAGTTTATGTAGGAAATAAGTTTGTTGCCAAAGCCAAAGATTACTTTAATGAAGATGTTGTTGGAGTCGTGAGTTATCGCAGTAAAGTCTTTAAGTTGGAGCCAACCCAATTACCAGCTTTGCAAGACGGTGGTTTGCAAAGAGAGGTTTCTAAACTTTACCCAAGTGAAGATAAATTGACGATTGCTTCTTACAATATCGAAAACTTCTCGGCGAACAATGCAACGGGCGAAACACCTGACGCAAAAGTGGAGAAAATTGCCAAATCCTTTATCAATGAAATCCATAGTCCAGATATTATCACACTCATAGAAGTTCAAGATAATAATGGAAGTGTCAATGACGGCACAGTAAGTGGTGTTGAAAGCGGGGAAAAGTTAGCTGCTAAGATTAAACAATTAGGTGGCAAAGAGTATAAGTATGTCGAAGTAGCTCCTGTTGACGGTGCAGACGGAGGAAAACCTGGTTCCAATATTCGTGTAGCTTTCTTGTACAATCCTCAACGAGTGAAGCTAGTAGAACGTGAAGCAGGAAGTAGCACAGAAGCGGCTACTTTCAAAGACGGTCATTTGGTGAAAAATCCTGCCAGAATAGCCCCAGCTAATCCAGTCTTTGAAAAAGTTAGAAAATCTTTAGCAGCTGAGTTTGAATTTAAAGGCGAACGGATTGTCGTGATTGCCAATCATTTGAAATCCAAGATCGGGGACGATGCGGTTTATGGTTCAAAACAGCCTGCAGTACAAAATACATTGGCACAACGGATTGAACAAGCTAAGTTGCTGAATGCCTTTGTAAAAGAAGGGTTGAAGCAAAATCCAAATTTGAAGTTTGTCTTAACTGGTGACTTTAATGACTTTGAATTTTCAGAAACTGCCAAAGCAGTGGCTGGTAATGAATTGGTAAATATGATGCTCAATCATGATGCAGCTGATCGGTATTCTTACTTCTACCGTGGCAGCAATCAAAGTTTAGATAATATCTTTATTTCAAAAAATATTGCAGATAAAACAGTATTCTCACCAGTTCATATCAATGCTTCCTTTATGGAAGAACACGGTCGGGCGTCAGATCACGATCCCGTTATTGCACAGCTTGATTTTAGTCAGAAGAAAGGTAATACGACACCGACACAATCAACTGAACCAAAACCTTCTGGTGACACCACAATGCCACCAAATAAAGATGATAAACTAACTAAAAAGAGGATTTTACCATCTACAGGAACAACAGGCGCTGAAGTCGTTGTTGTAGGGATTGTCATCTTAAACGCAACCCTCCTTTGGCGAAAGAAAGTGGCGGATTAAAAGGAATAGATGATAAACGAGAGAGTTTTAGACTTCTCTCGTTTTTTGAAAAACATTGAAAATGAAACCGAAAAACAGATTATTTTCTAAAAAATAGACAAATTGTCCCTCTATCTAGAAAAGAAGTGTTATAATAGTATTATAAAACGTTTTCAAGAGGATAAGACGATGGAAAAAGAAGTCATTGATTATGGAAAAGTAACAGGTATGGTCCATTCAACTGAAAGTTTTGGAGCTGTTGATGGGCCTGGTATCCGTTTCATTGTCTTTTTACAGGGTTGTAAAATGCGTTGCCAATATTGCCACAATCCAGATACATGGGCAATGCAAACCAATAATTCAAGAGAGCGAACGGTTGAAGACGTTTTGCAAGAAGCGCTTCGTTATCGTGGCTTTTGGGGTAAAAAAGGTGGGATTACAGTAAGTGGTGGTGAAGCTCTTTTGCAGATTAATTTTGTGATTGCACTTTTTACCAAAGCTAAAGAATTGGGAATTCATTGTACGTTAGATACTTGTGCGATGCCGTTCCGTAATACACCAGAGTATCTCAAAGTTTTTGATCGCCTGCTTGAAGTGACAGATTTAGTGTTGCTGGATATTAAAGAAATCAATGATGCCCAGCATAAATTTGTGACAGGGCATACCAATAAGAATATTTTGGAATGTGCAAAATATCTGTCTGATAAAGGTGTTCCAATGTGGATTCGCCATGTTTTGGTTCCAACGTTAACAGACCGTGATGACGACTTAAAAGAATTAGGTGAGTTTGTCAAAACGTTAAAAACAGTTGATAAATTTGAAGTGCTACCTTATCATACAATGGGAGAATTTAAATGGCGTGAATTAGGAATTCCTTATCCATTAGAAGGTATTAAACCACCAACTGCTGACCGAGTAAAAAATGCCAAAGAACTCATGAAAACCGAATCCTATACAGAGTATATGAATCGCATACATAATAGTTGATCAAAAGTAGAAAGTGAAATGTTGACCAGCACCTAAGAAGTTAGATAGAAAAACTGACGATTAAGTGCTTTTCTATTCCTCTCTTTGTGAAAATCTTAAAATTGTGCTAAAATAAAGTATATAAAAAGTTTACGAGGTACGATCATGTCTAAAATTTTAGTTTTCGGTCATCAAAATCCAGATTCAGATGCGATTGGCTCAGCTGTGGCCTTTGCTTATCTTGCGCGTGAAGCTTATGGCTTGGATACAGAAGCAGTGGCTCTTGGGACTCCAAATGAAGAAACAGCGTTTGTCTTGGATACTTTTGGTGTAAAAGCACCGCGTGTGGTGACATCTGCCAAAGCAGAAGGAGTTGAGCAAGTCATTTTAACAGACCACAATGAATTTCAACAATCTATTTCTGACATTGCAGAAGTAGAAGTGTATGGCGTTGTGGATCATCACCGTGTAGCTAATTTTGAAACATCCAGCCCACTTTATATGCGTTTGGAGCCTGTTGGTTCAGCTTCTTCTATCGTTTATCGTATGTTTAAAGAATCTGGTGTAGCTGTACCAAAAGAACTTGCAGGCTTGATGCTCTCAGGTTTGATTTCAGACACGCTTCTTCTGAAATCACCAACCACTCATCCGAGTGATAAAGTGATTGCACCTGAGTTGGCAGAGCTTGCAGGAGTTGATTTGGAAAAATACGGTTTGGCTATGCTTAAAGCTGGAACGAACTTAGCAAGCAAAACAGCCGAGGAATTGATTGATATTGATGCTAAAACATTTGAATTAAACGGAAATCAAGTTCGTGTGGCACAGGTCAACACAGTTGATATTGCAGAAGTTTTAGAACGCCAAGCAGAACTGGAAGCAGCTATTGAAAAAACAAATGCAGCCAATGGTTATTCTGACTTTGTTTTAATGATTACTGACATTGTCAATTCAAACTCGGAAATCCTGGCAATCGGTCGCAATATGGACAAGGTAGAAGCAGCTTTCAACTTTGTTCTTGACAATAACCACGCTTTCCTTGCTGGCGCTGTTTCTCGTAAGAAACAAGTCGTTCCGCAATTAACAGAAAGTTTTAATGCTTAAGAATAGAATAAAAAGGGAGTTTCGGCTCCTTTTTTGATACAATAGTTCTATGAAAATTCAAGATTTAAAAAATGGGGATTTGCTTTTTGTGTCCAGCCCATCTGATATAGCAGAAGCTATTCAGCGATCAACTGGGCGGTATAACCATGTGGCAATCTTCTTTGCTGGTTGGATTTACCATGCGACAAGTAAGCGCGGTGTCATTAAAGAATCGATAGATCAATTTTTACAGGTTGATGAATGTTATGCTGTTTATGCTTGTTCTGACATAGATGTAAAAGCTGTCTGGAAAAGAGCAGAGCAACACCTTTATAAACCTTATAATAATAGCTTTTATCCAGATACGACAGGCTTTTATTGTTCTGAATATATTGCAGAAATCCTCCCCATTTTTGAAACCATTCCTATGCAGTTCGGTGATGAAAAAGAGGAAATAGCTCCTTTTTGGCAGCAGTATTACAAAGAGTTAGGTTTAGCAGTTCCTCTTCATCAGCCAGGAACCAATCCTAGCCAATTGGCTCAATCCGAAAAATTAGTTTATAAAGGAAGATTAGATGATTAAAGTAATCAATCCCAGTCGTTTGACACGTCAGCCTTTTTTTCATGAATTGATAAATTATTTAGATCAACATGACGATGTTACTTTGCGAGAGATAAAGCGTGAGTTTGCAAATTTTCCCAATATTGATCGCTCTATAGAGGATTATATCAAGGCAGGCTATGTGCTTCGGGAAAATAAACGCTATCGTCAAAGCGTTCCTCTGTTGGAAAATGTGACGGCTTTGTCTTTGGATCAGGAAGTCTTTGTGCGAGATGATAGTCCTCTTTATCAAGAATTGCTGAATATGCGTTTTGAGACGCATTTAACCAATCAAACAAACCAAGCTATTTTAGTAGAAAAAACGGATTTTCTCAGAGAGCAGTTGACGCTTTCCAATTATTTTTATAGGTTGAAACAACAATATCCATTGATCAATCAGCAACAAAAACTCTATGATTTGGTAGGAGATGTAAATCCTGAGTATGCTCTAAAATATATGACGACCTTTCTCTTAAAATATGGTCGAAAAACTGAGCTGATGCAGAAACGGCGTGATATTTTTGTAGATGCTCTAGTGATTTTAGGCTACATCGTGCCTAACGAAGCAAGAAAACATGAATTAAAGTTGGATTTTGATCAGGCAACATTGACCTTTCGTGTAAAGGAAGCATTAGATAAACCTTAGAATAATAAAATTTTAAGGTTTATTTGATAGATTTATAAGTATAAGGTTTAAGTTTAGCAAGATTTGGTAGTCACTAAATCGTTTCGTTGCATGAAAGGAAGGTATCGTGAATCTTTTAGCAAAAATTCGTCCGTCTCAGCCGTTGAAGTATTTAAAATGGTTTGATATTGTCATTGTTACAGCTCTGCTATTTGGACAATTTATCTATCGCTCAACGGAACTTTATTTTGCGAGCTTATCACCGTCCACTACGGCAGCAGTAACAGGTACAGCTAGTAAAACAGCAAGTGACGGAGCAGCTTATTTCAGTAATTTAGAATTGCAGCTTCTCATGTTAGCTTTGACGATAGCCTATTTAATACTTCGCCGTTTTGACTTTAAGCAGTTGCCAATTCGTTTATCGTGGTCTGTGCTCTTTTGGGTTCCCTTTATCTTTGCGGTTATGGGGATTCTCGCAGATACAGTGACGACTCTTAGCGGAGAATACAATTATTTTGATCTGCAATTGTGGAAATATATTGATCTGACAGAAATTTTCCGCAAATTTATTGATTTGACACCTATGGCTGTTCTCTATGCTTTGCTCAATGGCTTCTATGAAGAATTTTTCTTCTTAGGTTTATTGACCTCAGTGAAAGATAAATATAAGTGGTTGGTTCTTCTTTATTCGACGATTGTTCGCGTTTCTTTCCATACCTATCAAGGAATGCTCTGGGCACTGACAATCGGTGTTGGTTTTGGACTTCTCTATTATTTTCTTTACAAATATAAGGTTAAAAATCTCTTGCCTTTCTTCCTCGTGCATGCACTTGCAGATATGTTTGGGTCAAGTCTAATGTATGTCTTGATTAGTTGGAGAAAGTAAAGTCATAAAGCAAGATTTTGATTTCTGAGGAATTGTGTTCATCTCTCCTTGCTAGTATAAATTTTCTTAAATAATTAAAGGTCGAAAACGCTTGTCTCGACCTTTATTATTTTCTATAAATATTTTTCAGCGATGGCATAATCACCTAGATAGTCAGTTTTTTTACCATTTATAATTTGGTAGCAATCTGCGCCCTTGCCAGCTAGAATGACGGCATCGCCTTCTTTGCTAGTTAAGCTAAGGGCTGTTTTAATAGCTTCTTCGCGGTCAGCAATCATATCAACATCAAAGGATATGTAAGAAGCAATTTCTTTGGCAATAGCAATTGGATCTTCGTAATTTGGATCATCTGCTGTCAGGATAACGGTCAATTCTGGATGTTGATTGATTAGTAGACCAAAATCTTTGCGACGGCTTTCTCCTTTATTTCCAGTTGCACCGAGCACCAAAACAATCCTACCTTTTTGATGTTCTTGGACGACAGATAGGAGATTGGCGAGGCTGACACCATTGTGTGCGTAGTCCACAAACACTTTGGCACCATTTTTTTGAGTCAGCACTTCCATACGTCCAGGTACGCGTGTGTTTGCAATTCCCTTCTTGATGTCCGCAATGGAAGCACCCAAGCGGAGACAGGCAAGGCTAGCAGCAAGCGCATTTTCTTGGTTGAAACGACCAATCAGCTGAATGTCAAATTTCTCTGCTAACTTTCCGCTTGTTTCAAAAGAGAAGGCTTGCGAGTGATGAATTTGATTGTCTGAATACTGTCCGTAGAAATCATGTTCCATGGAAGCAACTTGCTCAGCCAAAACTTCAAAATGATCCATTTCGCTATTGACCACCACAGCTTGGCTATTTTCCATGAGAAGCCGTTTATGATAAAAATAGTCTTCAAATGTCGGGTGTTCAATTGGTCCGATGTGATCAGGACTAATATTGAGGAAAACGCCAACATCAAAGGTTAAACCGTAAACCCGCTTTTTCAGGTAAGCCTGACTGGAAACTTCCATAATGAGATGAGTTCGACCATTTTCAACAGCTGTCGCCATCATTTTGAACAAATCCAAGCTTTCCGGTGTTGTCAAAGTAGATTTGAAGAAATGTTCTCCATCAAGCGTCGTGTTCATGGTAGACAAGAGAGCTGGCTTATGACTTTGTTGGAGGATATGATAGGCAAAATAAGCAGACGTTGTCTTTCCTTTAGTTCCTGTAAATGCGAGCAGTTTGAGTTTATTTTGTGGATTTCCATAAAATTCCATGGCAAGAAGGCTCATGGCTTGCTTTACGTCGTTGACTAGAATTACCGGAATAGTTACTTCAAAATCCGTCTCACTGACATAGAACTGTAAGCCTGATTCAACAGCTTTTTCCAAAAATTCTTTTTTAAAATTGTCACCTTTGACAAAGAAAAGAGTGGAAGCATCCACTTCACGGCTGTCGTAGCTGATTTTTTCAAAAACAAGACCACGATAATGATAAAAATATTGTCCCTTGTCGATAATCTCACGGAAATTGTGATCGTTTTTTAAAATGTTTAATGCGTTTTCAATTGTTATCATATTTCTATTGTAATTTTAGTAAACCTTTCTCGAACCTTGTTTTAAAAGCTTTTTTATTTTGCATCACCCGAAATTCACCCAAAAAGTTTTTTTATTTCCTCGAAATCTTGCTCTTTTTTCGCTTCTAGTTGGTGAGTATAGGTTTGCAAGGTGACAGTCAAATCTTTATGTCCAAGTAACCTAGAGACTGCTAATAAATCTATATCTTGAGCAATAAGATAGCTAGCGTAGGTGTGGCGTAAGCTGTGGACGTGGATATTGGTACCCGTCAGCTCTTTGACTAGCTTATTAAGATTACTATGATTAACTCCTTTGGAAAATAGTCTATTATCCTTATTAGGGAACCAACCGCTTAATTTATACTTTTTTAGGACTAGGGATGTTTCTGGTGCTAACGGTATCTTGCGGACAGACTGCTGATTTTTGGTTGGTTTAAACCCTGTCTTAAAAAGGAAGTCCCAAGCCTTGTTGATGCTGATTAATTGTTTGTCAAAGTCAATGTCGTCCCAAGTTAAACCGAGGCATTCGCCAAATCGCATGCCGCTAACACCTAGCAAATAAATTATAACATAGTCTCGTTTATCTGGTCTAGCTTTCATCCGCTCTATCAAGTCAAGATACTTGTCTAATTCTAAAAAATTATCTTCTATTTTTCTGCTTGGTTTGCTAGATGTAACCTTTGTCAAATCTGTAAAATTTTTGTTTACATACCCATCTACTACCGCTTGCTTAGCAGCTCGTCTTATTTTGTGGTGGATTTGTCTAATTGTGTTTTTAGTGTAACGCTCCCCTAAATTATTTAAAAATTGTTGGTAAGCGGTAGAAGTGACTGCAGTCAATTTTGTATGTTGAAAATATTCTGTGACAATCCGTACGGCTTGCTGATAGCTTTTCCACGTCCCTATGCTAACATGTGGCTTCTTATGGATTTCAGCCCACTTTTTGAAATAATCAGCCAGTTCAACTTTTCTATCAATCTCTACAGCTTCAGCAAGTTCTCTCTGTGCTTCGGCGGCCGCTCTTTCGGCTTCGGATTTAGTCCGATAGCCACGTTTGCTTTTTTCGCCATACGTGCCATCAGGCTTTTTATAAGATACGCGATACTCCCAGCCGTTATTCCTTTTCCTGTAGCTTGCCATATTATACCTCATTTTTATAAAACAGGTATAAGAAAACGACCTTTTGAATGGTTGTTTTCTCATACAATCGTTTTTGCCTCACGCTCAAGCTCGCCAAAGTTTGAGAGCGTGGGGATTTTTTGTTTTGTTCTTATTTTACTTTGATTTTCATCTCTCCGTTCATCTTTTGAGAGACAAGAGAGTTACCGTCATCTGTTTTTATATGTAGCATTGGGTATGATTTGAAATCAACCCCATTAATACCAGCCCAAACATTAAAAGCCTCATGTTCTTTTGCTTTCAACCCGTCCGCAAAGGTTTGTAAATCTGTTTTAGGGTAATACTTGTATTCATTCGGAACTTTCACATAGAGAATGGTGTCCTTGTTGTAAAAAGTATATGTAGAAATATCCACACCTTTATCAGTTAAATCTTGTTTAAAGTAATCAATGAAACTAGCCATCTGATCAGCTGTTATCTTTGGTAGTTTATCATTAGATTTAGAGCTGGTCTCTGTGGTTTCTGTGGTGTCTGTTGTCTTCTTTTTAGGCTCGCTTGTTGAGCTCTGGGTAGCAACTTTAGGTGTTTCGGGTGTTTCTGTCTTAGGCGCTAGTCCTAGAGCTTGCAGAATAAAACCGAGGACGGCTAGAGCTAGAAAGCCGCCTACAAATAATTTTAATTTTTTCATTATAAATTCTCCTTTTTATGGTTTATAAATATCTACGACTTCGCCAATAATTCTAAAGTCGCTATCGGCATCAATTAGTATATCATCGTATTTAGGGTTTAAACTATGTAAATATGCTCCAGAATCATTAATAACCAATTCTTTAATATAAGCGTCACCGTAATAATCGAATACTCCTATATTACCGTCTGAAAGTTCCACAGATAATTTTACAAATACGTAGTCGCCAGAGTGATATTCTGGCTCCATTGAATCACCATAAATAGGAACGACAAAGTCAGCATCTACATCTATTGGCAATTCAATCTGTTCAACTTGTACATCATTTAAATATTGTCCTGTACCAGCAGAAACGGGGTGGTCGTAATAATTATAGGTATAGTATATAATTTGAGGTTCGTTTACTGTATTCTTACTGTTTTCTACTGTATTTTGTTTATCTAGAAGCGCATTTCCGTACCGTATCCAGCTTTTGTGGTTATCTTTGTGTAAATCCCTATCCAACCTCAAAACGTCGTCAGAAACGGTTTTAGGGGTGGTAGAAGGGATTGTGGATTTTTCTTCTTTAAATGTTGTATCGATATCTGATTTTTTTATTTCAAAAAAATCCGCTAATTTCTGTATAACTCCGAAAGAAGGAGCGCTCCTTAATTTCATATAGTCGGTCATTGTACTCGGAGTAATACCAACTTCCTTAGCAAGTTCTTTTTGAGTGATACCACGTTGTTTTCTGTAATAGGTAATATTTTCAGCGATAATTTGCATTCGCTTTTTTTCGTCCATATCCATTACCTCTCTATCATTTTATAATTGTATTATATATCATTTTTGATAACTTATCAAACAAAAATACGAAGAAAACTTATTTTTTTGATATTTAGGGTTGACAATACGAAATTTTCGTATTATAATATACTCGTAAGGTTGAGATAGACCTTAACAAAAACAGGAGGTACAGCTAATGGCTAAACATAACAAAAAGCCTAAACGCAGAGAATTCGAGTTCGAAATCAATATTCTCTGGTTTAAGCTTAAAATTAAAAACATTATTGAATGGTAATTCAATAAAGGAAGCATAAGCTTCCTCCCCCTTGGGGGTGTTTATAGTTTAACATATTTAGTTGTACCTTTGCAAGAAAGGAAGTAGAAACATGAAATGGAAGAAATTTCTTTTTGGTGATATTCATTATAAGAATGAATCAGCAGACGGAAATCAAGAAGTAGAATTCAAATTAAAAGGTGGATTAATTCCTAATTTAATTTTGTTAGTTTTAATTATTGGGTTGATTGCTTGGCTTGTGGTGAGGTGAGAAAATGAAACCAAAACGATATCCGTATTGCGGAAATAAAAAAGAGTCAAACACTATTTTGAAATTAGCGCTTGACTCATCGAAAGTAACGAAAAACTACTATCCGCCGCTATTAAGCATTAAGAATGTTAAGAAGATGATATTTCCTTAATCTTCGAAGCTGATATTGTATTCGTTATCGACAACAATCTTTTTGTTAGATTTGAAACAAATTTTATCATTGATTCGTTCTTCTAATAAAACTAAGTTGTCAGTGAAAACGTAAAAGCGTTGGAAATACGTTTCGGGATTTGAATTCAAGAATTCATAAATAAGTTTTGAGTCTGTTTTTAACTCACCCATTACTTGTCCCTCTGGAACTTCATACGTGTTCAATAAATAAAAATCAAAAGTTGGTTCTTCCATATTATTCTCCTTTCCATAATATTTGACTCACAGGAAATCGCTTGGTTTGGTAGTTAAAGTTGTTTACCTGATTGTCATATCTATATTATAACAGAAAGTAGAATAAAACGCAAAATGTAGTGAAGTATAATCAAAAATACACAACATATTGTGATTTGGTGAAGATATGTGGAAAAAATTAAATCATATTTTGATTGAAAAAGGAATGACAAAAAAAGAGCTTGCGGAAAAAGCAGGAATTAGTAAAAACACAATCCAAAACATTCGAAATAGTAAAATCTCATTTCGAAACATGGTTAAAATCGCTGACGCTTTAGACGTTAGCTTAGATGAATTTAGAAAGGGGTGAGGAGTATTGCAATGGACTTTAGAAGCGATGAGAATTAACAAAGGATTGACACAACTTGAACTTGCTGAAAAATTTGAAGTTTCAAGTCAAACTATCGCAAGATTAGAAAAAGATAGCTCGGATATCGGCTATCAGCTTCTAAAAAAATACATGGATTATTTCAATGTAAAATTTGATGATATTTTTTTGGGCAAAAAATACGAAAATTTCGTAAACCAACCAAACTAGGAAGGAGAAAGAAAAATGGAACTAGCAACATTTATTTTACTAATTGTACACATGATTATAAATATTATAATTCTAATCCGT
>NZ_KV826437.1:0-559 GCF_001835915.1 Streptococcus sp. HMSC034E12 | reverse complement strand
CCTTTGTCTGCATAAAATTGAAACAGAACTTCATAATTTGGTCCATACTCAAAATCTGCTTTGCTCCCAAAGGATCGATTATGGCAAGGTATGCCACCCATTGCATCATTGATAAATATAAAGTATTTATCAGCTAACTTATCTCCCTCTTTTAGTTGCCGAATAAGTTCTATATTTTTAATTTTAAAACGATTGTTCTGTTTAATTTTCATTATGTTTCCCCATTTTTTCTTCAAAAAAAGTTTGTGAAATTTTCTAAAAAACAGCAAAGTTACCGAGTTACCCATAAAAAAGAGTTTTTACGATTAGTTAATACAGGAATCCCTATTTAATAGGCTTTCTCCTTTTTTACTATCTATTTATATACTTTTTACTATATTATCGGTTTATCGGTAACTTTTATATAAAATATTAATAAAAAGTCAGTAATACCAAGGGTTTAGAAGGTTACCGATCTCCAATTTTATCGGTAACCTATCGGTAACCTCGGTATACTTTTTAGGGTAAAAGTTACCGAAGTTACCGATCTTTTTTAAAAAGTTACCGATCTTTTTTTTTT
>NZ_KV826436.1:0-1440 GCF_001835915.1 Streptococcus sp. HMSC034E12 | reverse complement strand
TGTACTGCCCCCAAAAAGTTAGACAAAAAATATTAGTGAAAGGATTTAGTTCTGTACTGCACAGGACTAAGTCCTTTTAGTTTTGTTTTAATCCGTTTATTGTTGTAATAAACAATATAAGTTGCAATAGCTTTCTCCAGCTCATCAAGCGATTGATAACTCTTCTCATAACCGTAGAACATCTCCGATTTGAGGATGCCAAAGAAGGACTCCATCATCCCATTGTCTGGACTATTGCCCTTGCGAGACATAGATGGGACAATTCCTTTCGCTTCTAAGAATTGATGATAAGACTGGTGCTGATACTGCCAGCCTTGGTCACTGTGGAGAATGGTTCCCTTGTAGGTTTCAGCAGGAAAAGCCTTGGCTAACATTGTTCTGACCTGGTTCAAGTCAGGTGAACGTGACAAGGTAAAGGCAATGATTTCACTATTATACCCATCTAAAATAGGAGACAGGTAGAGCTTTCCATTGACGTTTGGTAAGGCAAATTCGGTTACATCTGTATAGCACTTTTCGTAAGGCCTAGAGCCTTCAAACTGACGCTGAATGAGATTCTCTGCTTTCTTACCAATCTCCCCCTTGTAAGAAGAATATTTCCGTTGACAGCGAATTCGAGCTTGTAGCCCCATCACTTGCATCAATCGCTGAACTTTCTTGTGATTGATATGAAAACCACGATTTTTCAGTTCAAGATGAATTTGACGATAACCATAGTTTCCCTTGTGCTCATCATAAATCAATTGAATTTCAGCTTTTAACTCTTGATCCTTGTCTGGTTTATCTAGCTGTTTTAGCTGGTAATAGTAAGTTGCACGAGAGAGTTTAGCGGTAGCTAGTAGGAAACTTAATCGGAATCCTTCCTTGACCATCTCTCTAATTGTCTCTGCTTTTCGCGCTGTAAGGCTTCGTCCCTTAAGCGTAACTCCCTCAACTTTTTTAGATAGGCATTCTCCGTTCTAAGACGCTCGTTCTCTTCTTGAAGTCGCTCTAGTTCCGTCATTTCTTCCCAAGTTTTCTTTTTCTTACGTCCCATCTTTGGTGGTCTCCCTCTTTGTTTCTCAACAATAGTATAGCCGTTTTTCTTATATTGTGCCAGCCAATTTGGGAGAGTCCCCCTGTTAGGAAGGGCAAAATCGAGAGAGACTGACAATTGAGAACGCCCTTCAAGAAGAACTTGATGAAGGATTTTTTGCTTTAGTTCAGGAGAATAATAAGTCTTCTTACCTCTCTTGACAATGTCTACTCCATGCCTATCAATTAGTCGAATCAGATATTCGATCCCTGACTGATTGAGGTTAAACTGTTTTGATAATGACTTGAGAGTTGCGCCGCTTTTTCGCAAGTAATAGATTTGAACCTTGTCTTCATAACTTAATTTCATAAAAATAACATCCCAAAAGTTAGAGTTTTCTTGTCTAACTTTTGGGGTGCAGTTCA
>NZ_KV826435.1:0-10003 GCF_001835915.1 Streptococcus sp. HMSC034E12 | reverse complement strand
GAGTAAACGTTGCACTTTTTATTGCAATTTATCATTTGTAAATAGCTTACAAAGAACAACAGTAATCTATAAATTTTGTAAAAAACTTTACAAGTAGTAAAATTTCCACTCTACTTTGCATATTTTAGTAGAACCTTTCAAAAAACAGCTAGCTGCTCGCAGGAAGTCCTTATCATGAAAGAGCTGCAAAATCAATCATATTTTGCAAACAAACGAGTGAAAATTCTAGTCTAGTGGCAGCTGCCGTTGATGAAATTCCTGTCTTTCATCAAAAGAAGAAGTTTTAGAATAAATCATCAAAGAGACTGAGCTGATTGTCTTCTGGCATATTGCCTAGAATACCCATTTCATCCATTTTATCGACTAGAGTAGTGGACAAGCCGCCACGCTTGCGCAATTCGGTTTTTGAAAGAAATTCTCCTTCTGCACGCGCTTTAACCAATTGTTTTGCAACGTTGTCTCCCAAACCATCCATAGCAGAAAATGGTGGAATTAAGCTATCTCCGTCAATAAGAAATTCTGTCGCATCACTCTTATACAGATTGAGTTTGCCAAATTTGAAACCTCTTTCCAGCATTTCATTGACGATTTCTAGAGTTGTATAAAGGTCAATTTCAACATTAGAAGCTTCATTATTTTTGCGTTTTTCAGAAATTTCGTTCATCTTGTGCTTCACTGCATCTAATCCACTACTCATGACTTTGATGTCAAAGGCTTTGGCACGAATAGAAAAGTAAGCACAGTAGTAATAAATCGGATGATGCACCTTGAAGTAGGCCACCCGCAAGGCCATCATCACATAGGCAGCTGCGTGAGCTTTGGGAAACATATACTTAATCTTTCCACAAGATTCAATGTACCACTCAGGCACATTATTTTCCTTCATAGCAGCGATGTAGCCATTTCTTTCCTCATCAGAAATTTTGAGCCACATGCCTTTCCGCACCCGTTCCATAATGGTAAAGGCCATTTTAGGTTCTAAGCCCTTGTGCATCAGATAGACCATAATGTCATCCCGACAACCGATAACGGTGGACAGGTCAGCAATTCCCTGCTTAATCAAATCTTGTGCATTGCCCAGCCATACATCGGTACCGTGAGACAAGCCTGACAATTGGAGCAATTCCGCAAAGGTCGTTGGATGAGTCTCGTCTACCATACCTCGCACGAAATTAGTTCCAAATTCAGGAATCCCCAGCATACCAGTCGGCGTGCCAATCTGCTCCTGCGTTACTCCGAGAACATCTGTCCCAGAAAAGAGAGCCATCACTTCTTGATCGTCCATTGGAATTTCATTGGGGTCAATACCTGACAAATCCTGCAATTTCCGAATCATGGTCGGGTCATCATGACCGAGTACATCTAGTTTTAAGACATTTTCATCAATATCATGGAAGTTAAAGTGAGTTGTTTGCCATTCAGCAGTCAAGTCATCTGCTGGGTATTGAACCGGCGTAAAATCATAAACATCCATGTAATTTGGAATAACGACGATTCCTCCTGGGTGCTGTCCAGTCGTTCGTTTGACACCTGCTGCACCTTGCGCTAATCGTTCTACTTCTGCATCACGATAAAATTTATTATAATCCCGCTCATAACCTTTCACAAATCCATACGCTGTTTTGGCAGCAACTGTACCAACAGTACCCGCACGAAAGGCGTATTCTTCACCAAAAATGTCTCGGACATCCAAGTGGGCACTGGGTTGATCTTCACCAGAAAAGTTCAAATCAATATCGGGTACCTTGTCACCATCAAAACCAAGGAAGGTTTCAAAAGGAATATCTTGTCCATTTTTACTCAATTTATGTCCACAATGTGGGCAAGCTTTATCTGGCATATCAAAGCCTGAACCGTAAGAACCGTCCGTAATAAATTCTGAATACTGGCATTTGCCACAAACATAGTGAGGAGATAAAGGGTTTACTTCTGTAATTCCAATCATAGTCGCCACAAAGCTAGAGCCGACCGAACCACGTGAACCCACCAAATAGCCGCGTTCATTTGAGCGCTGTACCAGCATTTGCGAAGCCAGATAAATCACGGCAAATCCATTCCCCAAAATGGAGGATAATTCCCGCTCAATTCGTCGGTCTACAATATCTGGCAGTGGATTTCCATAAATTTCAAAGGCTTTGGCATAAGTCATCTCAGCGACTTTTTCCTCTGATTTGTCAATAAATGGTGTATAAAGGTCACCTTTCACCACCTCAATCGATTCAAAGGTTGCTGCCAATTGATTTGGATTATCAATAACCACCTGCCGAGCTAATTCTTCACCTAAGAAGGCAAACTCATCCAACATTTCATTGGTTGTGCGGAAATGCGCTTTTGGAAGTGAAGCTGGTTGAGCATTTTCACCATGCCCAATGGTACGGTTAATCATCGCCCCTTGCCCTAGACTGCGGACGATAATTTCTCGATAAATTTCTTCTTCAGGCTCGATATAATGCACATCACCTGTAGCAAGAACAGGCTTGTCTAATCGATTTCCCACTTCAATCAAATTTTTAATAATGGTGTGAAGCTCTTCGACATCCTTAACCTGCTCTTTGGCAATCAACGGTGCATAAATTGCTGGAGGCATGATTTCAATAAAATCGTAGTATTTTGCGACTTCCACTGCAGCATCAACGCCTTGCGAAACAACCGCGTCAAACACTTCTCCTTCCGAGCAGGCTGTTCCTAAAATCAAGCCTTCTCGGTGCGCATCCAAAACTGTTCGTGGAATCCGCGGTACGCCCTCAAAATACTTTGTATTAGACAAACTGACTAATTTAAAAATGTTCTTCAAACCCGTTTGATTTTTTACATAAATCGTAGCGTGTTTGACCCGCGCTTTTTTATAGGAGTTTTCATCCACCAAATCTGTGTTTAGCTTTTGAAGATTGGTGACACCTCGTTTTTCCGCCGCATCGTTAATGAAAATAAAGAGTAGGCGTCCTGTCGCTTCCGCGTCATAATTAGCCATGTGATGATGATCAAGCGATATTTGGAAACGCTTAGTCAATGGTCCCAAACCGTGGCGCTTGTATTCTGGGTAGAGATTACGGGCAAACTCCAAGGTATCAATGACTGGTTGCGTGATCTGTGGCAACCCATGCCGTTCATAATTGACATTCATAAATCCCACATCAAAGGTAGCATTGTGGGCAACGAGCACCGTATCTTGACAGAAGTCTTGAAATTCTTGCAAGACCTGCTCGAGTGGCTTCGCATTTTTGACATGCTCGTCTGTAATCCCCGTCAAATCTGTCGTAAAGGCACTCAAAGGATGACCTGGATTGATAAACTCGTCAAACTCAGCAATGACATTCCCTTTGTACATCTTACTTGCCGCTACTTGGATCAAGTCATTGTAAATAGCAGACAAACCAGTAGTTTCCACGTCAAAGACAACATAAGTGGCTTCCTTGAGCTCCATATCCACTTCGTTATAGGTAATAGGAACTCGGTCTTCCACGATATTAGCTTCCATGCCATAAATCAGCTGAATACCTGCTTTTTTAGCAGCTTTATAGCCATGCGGAAAACTCTGCACATTGCCGTGATCAGTAATTGCAACTGCCTTATGCCCCCATTTAGCAGCTGTCGCAATCAACTCCTCCACTTCTGGCAGAGCATCCATGGTTGACATGTTGGTGTGCGCGTGAAATTCAATCCGTTTCTCACCTTCTGGCATCAAGTCTTTCCGCTCATAATGTGTCACTTCTTGCACATCTTGGACATTCATGGTCAAGTCATGCGTGAAGTTATTCATTTCAATATTCCCACGCACACGCAACCAAGAATTTTTCCTAATGATGTCAAATTTTTTGGCTTCTTCTTCGTTTTTAAACCATTTCTGAAGGGAAAAACTAGAAGTATAATCAGTCATCTTAAAGTTAATCAGCACACGCCCTGTGCGGGTAACTTTTTGCTCAAGATCAAAGACCATACCTTCAAAGACAATGCGATTTTCCTCGGTCTGGATGTCAATCATCTGCGTAATCTCTGCCTTGTTCAGCTTTGGTCGGGCAGCCGCTTTTCGTGCTTGAAAATCAGAATAGTTTGGTTTTTCCTCAGCTGGTGGTGGTGCCATTTGCTGCAGTGCTTCGATAGCTTTTAGCGCCTCGTCATTAGCCGCTTGCACAATCTTTTCTTTTTCAGCTTGGAAAGTCTCAACTTGTTGCTGAGTTAAGGCGTCACTTGCTTTGACCTGACATTGAAAATGCGGAAAGCCAAACTTCACCAATTGCTTGGCTAAATTTGGCAAATGGGTTTTTCGAAAATGCTCCGTATCAATACTGGATGGCCCCTCAATCCAGAGCTGATCGCCGTCCGCATGCACCTGTAGCTGTTGGTACATACTACGAAAGCCTTGACTGGCACAAGGTCCTTCTGTAAAAGCCTCTTTGTAATAAGCCTGCAACAGCTCCTCTGTAAAATCTTGATTGGCAGCCTTAATTTCAAAAATAGCTTGGTTGCCCGTCTTAGAAAATTCTTCATTTAAACGTTTTTTTAATTCTTGAAACAACTCAATGGGTAAAATTTCTCCAAAAGCAAACTGAAATTCCCAAACATGACTGACGGTATGCACTAAAACTTGCTCAATTTCTGCATGTAAAAAGGCACTTGATTGTCTCATATCAAGTGGCATATCAATTTGATTCATTAAAATTTCAAACGTAGATGACATATTTTTTCCTCGTATTGTAATGAAACTATTTTACCATAAAACAAATGAATTTTCGATTAAAAAATAGATAAGGAATATCCCTCATTGTTTTTAATATAAACCAATCATCTCATCAAGGACGTCAAATGCTAAGCTTTTGGTTTCTCGGAACTTTGACAATTTTAAAACGAAAATTCTCATCGCTTTGAACATCAAAAAAGAGAGAACCAATCTGATTCTCTCTCGCATTTAGCGATAGGTTACCCACTACAGTTGACATTGAGTCTGTTTTCCTTTTTATTTTTTATATCCTTCTAATGCTTTTTGACGTTCTTCAGTTTGGCCTTTCGCATCTAATTTTTTACCTTTATAAACAGTGCTTTCCCATGAACCGTACATTGGATTTGGGAAGATGATGAACTTTTCACCGAATTCGTTCTTTAATTCTTCTAATTTCTTACTTCGTTCTTCTGCTGATGTTTTTGAGAAATCCGCAAAGTCAACGAGGTTATCACCTAAAAGCATGGCCAAATTCGTCGTTTCTTGTACTTTCTGACGGCGACCTTCTTTTGATTTCACACCTTTTTCTAAGAACATCAAATGGTCTTTCCCTTGTACTGGAATGCCTTCCTTTTCCAAATTCTTAATTGTCGCGTCTACCTGGCTCGCATCACGGTCAGAAACATAGTAGATTTGAACACCGTTTTGATGTGCATATTGGAGAAATTCTTTGGCACCAGGAACCGCCTTAGCTGAAGCCTTTTTCACCCATGCATCCCAATTTTTAGGATTAAAGGCCGTACCGTCTTTGACATTTTGAACTTGATAAGGACTGTTGTCTAATACTGTTTCATCTAAGTCAAGAACGATTGAGTAAGGCTTATCTGTCGGTTTTTGCAGCAATTCTTTCAAACGATTCGTTGCGACATTATAACCTTGCAGGTACAGCGCTTTAGCTTCATCTGACTTTTGATACCAAAGAGTGGACATGGTATTTTCCCTTGACCGCAATTGGTCATAAGTCATGGTGACTTTACTGTCAGATGTGTTACTTTGCGCAGCCTTATTGTCTGTCGTCTTCGTTCCACAGCTGGTCAATAAAATAACCGAAGCAAGAGCAGAGAAAATTGTGATTGTGGCTTTAGATGATTTCATAAAACCAATCCTCCTAATATTAATCTATCAACATTATAGCGCTTTCATAAAGACGTTGCAAGATATCTGTCTAAATGTAGGAGAAAAATAGATTTGCAAAAGACAGTTAACAAGTTCATCTAAAATAATGAGCTGTAAGGAGCTTAGAATCCCTACAGCTCACAAACCTTCAATCTTTATTTCTTTTTCTTAAGGACAACTACACTTGATAACAACAAGCCAATTCCTGCTAGCACGCCAGCAATGGAAATTGTCGTCCCTGTGGACGGTAAAGTCTTATCTGCTTTTCCAGCTCCTGCTTGCTGTTGCTGCGTCTGACTAGCTGAAGTATTTGACTGTGTTGACGAAGTCGTTGTTTGACCAGACTCTCCTTTCGGCGTAGAAGGCTTGGTTTGATTTTGTTCTTCTTTTGGTTTTTCTTGATTTGGTTTGCTATTTTTTTGAATGCGTAAAATCGTCGCTGTCAATGGTGCTAAGGTAACCCCATCTGCTCCTAAGGCCACACCAGCTGGATTTGAAATAGCCGTTACCCCTGCGGTATTACCGTCTGCCACGACTTGAGCATTTGCCAAATGCTTGTAGGCTTCACCAAAGTTAAACTTCCGCTCCTTGTTATCCGCATTAACAAAGACAGCGTAAATGTCTCCATTTGAAGCCACAACTTGGTAGCCAAGAACTGTATCCTCTTTTTCAACCCCGTCTTTACCCGGCTGAGTGATTAAAGTAACATTTTGATCGACTTCGGCTTTGGTCTTGCGTGTAAAGGCATCTGTTGACTTCCGCAAAGCAATCAGCCCTTTCACATAGTCGCGGCTCTTCGTATTTTCAGGGAATTTGTCACCGTTTGTTGCCTTTGTCCAGTCAAAATGATTGACCGCATCGCTCGAATCATAAGAGTCGTGGATAAAGTAAGGATATTCAAATGGTGTTCCGTCCGCATTGGTCAGCAGGTGTGATTTATTTGGTACTTTGTCTTCTGAAACCGGATATTTATAAGCTGGGTCACGGAATTGCTTGGTTCGTCCGTATTCTTGCCCAGAGTGAAGGAATGGCGTACCTTGAGAAGTAAGGACCATTAGATTGCCCAAACGCAGGCGACGGTGAATTTCTTGATTGTTCGCTGCGATAGCTGGATCTTTTTTAATGGATTGAGCAATCACATCAAAGAGGGTCAGATTATCATGTGCAGCAATGTACTGAATCACATCTCCCGGATCATCTGCTTCAAAATTCGTTGGTTGTGCTTTGATGTTTTTGAAAACATCTTCGACATTGCGTTTTCCACCTGTGATAAAGGCAGGTGCTCCTTCGTTCGGATAACCAGATTTCAAGGTATTTCGAATATCATCTGAGAATACACCGACTGTATCGGTAGATTTCATCCAAGATTGATCCGCTGGTTGGACTGGTTTATTTTCATCTCCAGCGTAAGTCTTCCACCCCTCACCTAGCATCACCAGATTTGGATTGAGCTTTTTAGCCTCCTCATACGCTTTTTGAATGGATTCTGCATCGTGATCTCCCATCATATCAAAACGGAAGCCATCCACTTTGTATTCGCTCGTCAAATATTTGATAGAATCCACCAAAACACGACGGCTCATGTAGTGCGTTGTTCCCAAACGTCCGCCACCAAAACTAGTTCTAGGAGTGCCGTCTGCATCCATAAAGTGATAGTAATTCGGCTCTAAATCTTCAAAAATAGAGGTCTTTGCCGTGTGATTATAAACCACATCCATAATCACACCCATTCCGCGCTTGTGAATTTCATGAACAAGATTTTTAAATTCTTCAATGCGCTTAGCTGGATCTGTCGGATTGGTTGAATACATTCCTGTCAAGGAGAAGTAGTTTTGTGGATCATAACCCCAGTTGTAGTTGCTATTGCTAGAAGCATACTTGTCCAATCTTTCGGCATTTTTCAATTCATTGACAAAATAATAACTTAAAACCGGCAGCAACTGAATATGAGTAACCCCAAGTTCTTTTAAATAGTCCAATTTTTCAACGAAAGCTGAGAATGTTCCAAATTGAGACTTCAAATCCTTAGAAATGGCTGCGTCAGAAGTAAAATCACGGACATGCGCTTCGTAGATAACTGCATCCTCCCGACTCTTGAAGCCTGGAATGTTCGCATAGGTCAGATTTTTCGGACCAAGCTCACTTGGGTCAACAAAAGCTGCCTTTGCAATCTTGTAAGACTCACCTTTTTCGGCATCTTCGCTGTTCCAAGCTGCCAAAGATTTGGCATATGGATCCAAAGCCAGTACTTTTTTATCACCGCGCGTAATTTCATAATGATATAAATAACCGCGATAATCCTTAATTCCTAGATTTGTTTGCGATGTCAATGTTGTCTTCCAAGTACCTGCTTCTCCTTTTGTCATCGCTACCTTACCAACTACTTTGTTCTGATCATTTTTATCATACACAACCAAATCTACCTGATCCGCACTTGGTGACCAAAAGGTAACATCCACTTTCGTGCCTTTTTGGCTAACACGCGCACCCAATTCACCATCATATTTGTAGAGAATGTCCTTCAACTGCCAATTCATACTGGTTTTAAATTGGTCGTTGCCATACTTTACCTTATAAGGAGCTTGCGCTTGTCCAAAGTCTCCTATGATTTTTGCTTTCTTTGTTTTGGGATCAAGCACAATGTCTTTCACAACCACTTCTTTACTGTCCTTGTCTGTAATTTTTAGATTCTTAAGAATATCTTCCTTTTTGGCATTTTCAAGGGTTGAGAAAGTTGCTTCAATCTCCGTCAGGCTGACATGCTGAGCACCTGTCATGCGGATATCATTGACAAAATACGGATTGGTATAAATATTCGGATCTACATCTCGGAGGAAAATTTGACTGTTTTTCTTCAAATTTGTCAGATTATAATCCTGCGGTTGAATCTTCACATCGTCACCTGATTTGCTTTCATCTAAAAGCAGAAAACCAATTGCTTTTGCAGCATCTTTTAAAGGAACATCTACATAGCGACCATACTTGCCTGTTTTTTCGAAATCCACTCCGTCAGGCCAATTTTTGCTAGGATTTCCCACATCTCCCCAGAGCCAAAGAGACTTCTTGTCATAATTCCCGTCTGTCCGATAATAATTGATTCGTACCATGCCCTCTTTTAGAGGATCATAGGTATGAGGATTGTAATCCTTGTCAAACCAGACCTCGTTCATATTCGGACTGAGCAATTCAATCGTCTTGTCACCTGTTAGGTTTGTACCTGCTATATTATTGATTAAGAGACTAATCTTACTCCGTTTTTGTGCCATTTTGACATCAAGATAATAGCCATAATCATCCTTTTTAGCCATTGAAAAGCTAGTTGCTCCTGTCGGCCAGCTACCTTTTTGGCTGGAAGGTGTCTCCACATCATCCCAGGTCCACAAGCCAAGACTAGCTAAATTCTCCGACGGAAGTGTCTTAAAATGCAGACGAATGCTGCCCTCTTCAATTTTGTCTTCTTTAGCTGCTGTCGCAGCTGATACAACTTTCTCAATAGGCTTCGTTGCCGTTTTTTCTTCTGCTGCTTGTGCAGTTTCCTTCTCCGTAGATTGAACTTCCGTACTTGAATCCGTCGTTGAAGCTGGGGTATTTTCTCTTATGGAGCGAGCTTGAGTCAAGTCAAGTTTTTCTGATGAGCTTCCCTCAGTTGAAGCTGTACGCGAAGAATTGGCAACACTAGGTGTTGCCGAAAGCGAGTTGGTTGCTTGCCCTTGATTTTCCGACTTTTCCGAAACGACTGCTTGATGATTCGTCACTTCTACTTTATCAGACTGCTCACTTGTTGGTGATGTTGGTTGCACCGTTTCAATAGATGTGTTTTCGACACTATTTGCTTCCTCTGCTTGCGCTAAGACATTCCCCGCCAAAAAAACACTAGCAGAAATAGCAATAGACGCTACCCCTACTTTTAATCTGCGGATTCCAAAATGCTGACGCTTCTCAGCTGTTCGAGATTGTAAACGATAAACTTTCTTCATAAAAAGAAAACTCCTTTATTTTTTAGTTGCACAAATATTTTTAGGCTAGTGCAAACGTTTTCTGTAGATATTATATACATTTATCAACAAAATGTAAAGGTTTTCAAACGAAAAATCTCTGTTTTTTTGACAGAGATTAAATGTGTTTTCTATTTTATTTGATAAATTGCAATAAAAAGTGCAACGTTTACTC